>NZ_CM001977.1:3670616-3680707 GCF_000406165.1 Dickeya zeae NCPPB 2538
TTTTCTAAGCTGCCTGTGCGGCAGTGAACGACCTGATTGACACGCCATACGTCTTTCCCCATTTTCTAAGCTGCCTGTGCGGCAGTGAACTGTTGCCGTGGGAGCGGTCGGCGTACCTGTTGATTTCTAAGCTGCCTGTGCGGCAGTGAACGATTTGTGGCGGCATGATTGCAACATAGATGTTTTCTAAGCTGCCTGTGCGGCAGTGAACTGATCGTGGTAACGGTTAACTCGTACTTTTGCTTTCTAAGCTGCCTGTGCGGCAGTGAACAGTCTGGATGGAATTACGCTGCGAGCGGCTAGTTTCTAAGCTGCCTGTGCGGCAGTGAACTGATGCGCAGTCATTCAGCCAGTAAACAGCCCTTTCTAAGCTGCCTGTGCGGCAGTGAACATGGCGGTGTTGTCAGTAATACGCCGATTTGATTTCTAAGCTGCCTGTGCGGCAGTGAACAACGTGCTGTCATATCTGACAGCCGCGCCTCTTTTCTAAGCTGCCTGTGCGGCAGTGAACATTAGCCCATTTGTCGTATTTTTGACAAAATTTTTCTAAGCTGCCTGTGCGGCAGTGAACAGTCATGCACATCACCAGTTGGTTCATAGGCTTTTCTAAGCTGCCTGTGCGGCAGTGAACTGTAGCGAATAATCGCTTATCGTCTGATTGTTAAAGAAAAATCGCCGTTTCCCCGAAAAAACCCTTTTTCTGGCGGCCAGATTGCGGTATTAAAAATCAATACGTTACAACTGGCCGCAAAAAAAGGGTCAAAACCACGGGATGGTGGCGGTCGCGCTTAAGCCGTAGCTGGAGAAGGTACCGGCGCTCGGTTTGTCCTGCAGCGGGCCGTGCTCGACAAACAGTAAAAACGTTTGTCCGCTGGAAAGGCTGCGCAGCGGCAGATACGGCAGCGAGGTGCGTTTTTCCACCGCATAGGGAATGCGGGCGGCGGCTTCATCCGCGGTCAGCCAGCCCTTGTTCACCGCACGGCGGCGCAGGCGTTCAGCGCTGCTTTTCACCTGCACCCGGCGCACGGTGCGGTACTGCGCACCCGCTGGTACCGGTAGTGCATCGGTGATGGTGCTATAGTCGCGCAGCCCTGTGCGCCAGCCGGTTTGTTCCAGCGCCGTCAGTGCCTGCACGCTGCCGTGCAACCGCAGCCGTTCCCCCAGCGTTTTGCCCACATCCGGAAAGCTCACGCCAATATCGCCGGTCGCACGCTGCCCCAGCGCCCGGTGCAGCTTGGCGAACAGCGCGCTTAGCAACTGCACCGCGCTGAACTCCAGGTCGGGCAACACCCGAATCTCGATATAGTGATCCATAGGGTTACTCGCCTTTTTCGCCAAACACCCCGCCGCGAATCAGTGTGGCGATCACGTAGTGCTGCTGCGCCACCTCCGGCACGTTGCCCTTGATCACCCAGTTATCCAGCAGGGTGTAAAAATCCATCTTATCTTTCGGCTGGCGATACGCGCGGCCACGGCTGGTGACAGAACCATAGGGTTCAACCGCAATCGGCCCGGTTTCTGCCGCTTCCGGGTGCCAGTCATCCACTGTGCGTAACGCATTGCCGATTTTCTGCGAGTGCATCGCCGCCACGCCGTTAACCTGATACAGAATTTTGCTCTTGCCGTTGCGGGCGCGCTCATCCAGCACCAGTTCTTGGGACGGGAACACCTCCTGCCCGTTGCCCAGTTTCACCTGTGCTTCCACGCGGAAAAACGCCGAATCGCTGCCCGCCAGCGCCTGCTCAATGGCGTGGGCCAGTTCGGCCAGTGCGCCTGAAGGTTGGCTAAACTGGCGCAGCGAGTAGTCTTCGCCGTTAAATTCCCAGCGCTTATCGTCGTGCGTCACTACCACCTGCACCGCTTCTGCGCCGATGCGGTTGCGCCACAAAAAACGACCGCTGGCGATGTTCTCGGCGTAACGCGCCGCCAGCACGCCAAAGCCCTGCTCGCGGGCGTAACCGTTAATCAGTTCCGTCAGCGCCTGCTGGTAATCCTGATCGTTACAGACCGACGGCAGCGCCAGATTACCCAGCACCCGCAGGGTGAAGGCCACTTTCAGCGTGTCGGCATCAAACGGCAGCGCTGCCACATCCACCGTTTGCAGGTTGGCTTTTTGAATTTCGGCATCCAGTTTAGCCGGGTCACTGCTAATGGCGTTTTTTAACCGGTTGGAGATGGTGCCGCGTACCGATTTTTCCTGAATCACCACCGGCTGCCAGTTATCCTGCTGCCAGTTGCCCGCCAGCATCAGCGCATCGGAATTCGCCAGTTTGCGCTCAAACGCCAGTACCGATGCGGTTTTCAAGGTAGTTGCTGCTTTCGCCATGGTTTCAATCCTTGTCTCAGTAGTTGAATTCAAGTTCTGGGTAATCATCATCTGCTGCGCTGTCTGCGTCGTTGACGGTTTGCAGGCAGCGGTAGGTGTGGTGTTGATTGTCGCGTTGATAGAGGTAACGCCAGAAAATACGGTTGATGTCGTCAATACGGTGCGCGCCGCGCCATTCACCCACGCCGTAAATGGCTTCGGCAAAACAGAAGTGGGTGGATGGGTCGCGGGTTTTCTCCACCTCGCCGGGGGCATACAACGGCGAAATGGCGCGATAGCCGGTCATCAGCGGCACCAGATAGCCGCCTTGCGGTTTCGGCAGCGGCTGCCAGCTCACCGCATCATCAGAAGATCGTACCGCCTGATATTTCAGGGCAGCGAAATCGAGCCAGGCATCCAGCATGTCCGCCTGCGCGTCGGCCTGTTGCCGGGTTTCAAGATGCGACGATAACAGCGCCGTGCGGTCTACCAGCACAAAGCCCGGCAGTAAACGACGCATCAGGCTACGGGTGGCTGCGCCATTGGCGGGGATGTCATGGAAGCTCACCTGTTCGATATCCACAATCAGCCCGCCCGCCAGCCGCTGTTGTTGTACCTGTTGCTGCACCTGCTGGCGAAGCGCTTCGCGCCCGTCTTCACCGGGCAACATACCGTGGCATTCGATAAGCAGCGACACGGTGAGGTGCATTCGCCCTTCTTCGTTAAAAGCGGCGGTTTTTTCCTCTTTGGTCAGTGGGTTACGCGTCAGCGCAAAGCTGCGGTTCCAGCCGTTGCCGTAAGCATGAACCTGATGCTGATGGCACACCACACCGCAGCCTTCCAGCCGCAAACCGTGGGATGCCTGCAACTGGCGCGACAACGCATGGGTAAAGCCGAGAAAATGACTGATGGCGGGAAAGCCGTAGGTGTGCCCGGCAATAGCGTTGGCGTTTTCCACTACAATGCGTCGCAGAATCATCAGCTTGCTCATGCCAGTTCCTCCTCCAGCGCACGTTCGGTTTCCCGCAACCGCTGCTTAAACAGCGCGGCGGTTGACCACTCGCGGCGCTCCACCTCGCCGAAAATCAGTTTTTCATGCTGCAATCGTGCATTCAGCCACAGGCCAAAATCACGGGCGACCTCCTGCTGCCAGTCATCTGCATCTCGTTCACGACGGAATACCGTATCGCTTAGACTGCGACAAGGATCCAACCACAGTTGCTGAGAGCGCTTCAGTTGGGAATCCAAACTCCATCCTGCAGGTCTCAGTTTTTGCACACTGATCACATAAAAAAACAGCTGCTCAATTAACTGATCAAGGTAATTCAGACGTTGGCGACGGATATCACGATTGTTTTCTGAGTCTTTCACACTCAGCAGAAACTGTTGCATCCTAGTGCGTGTAAAGCGGGTGTAATAATCAATTTCACCCCGTTCACGAAAAACTGATTTGTGCTTCTGGGGAGGTTTTGACACACCTTGCCATACAGGTGCCGCACAATTAAATAAATAAGAACGACCGCCGCGAGCGGAATTGAGCGCGGAGATATTTTGCGGCTTGGTGCCGCCCATGTTCTGCACCGCAATACCGGGGTAGCTGACATCAACTTCATCGTGCCAGCGCTTTTGTCGCCGGGCCTCGCGGATGGCTTTAGCCTGCTCGCCGAAGCGCACTGCGTTCAGGCGTTGGTCCAGCGCCTGCGACAGCGAAGAGGAATAAAGCGGACTGAGTAAGTGGTATTCGCCGTCACCCACCGGAAAATAGATCTGCTTTGCCAGCTTATGGGAACTGGGCTGCTTATCGCTCAATACCTGCCCGAACCCGGCCAGCCACTGGGTAAGCTGCTCTGGGTTTTCCGCCAGCGCTTCCAGTGCGCGGTGGTCGCCCCGCTGTAGCGCCGCCACCAGCGAATCACCCTGATGCTCGGTTTGCAGCAGTTTGGCCACATCCAGCGCTGCGGCGTTGCCGACGGCATCAATCGCCGGTTGCGCCAGTGATGCGGTGGAGAGCACATCCGTAGCCATTGCAGGCTCAGTGCTGAACACGCTGCTGCCTTTGGCGTCACTGTGGGTGAATTTCAGCGCGTGGGTCACCAGGCTAATCTGCCCGGCGCGGCTGGCGGCATCCGTCAGCCAGGTGCGCACCTCGTAAGCCTGCTCAATCTCACGCCGCTGCTGCAAAAGCGCCACTTCCGCTGCGGCCAGCACCTCACCGCTTAACGCCGCCCGTTGTTTGTCGGCGGCCTTATCGAAGGCATCCAGCTTGGCTTGCTTTCGGGTTTCGATATACGACAGGATAAACGCTTGCAAACCGCCACTACTCATACTCAATTCCTTGATAGCGTTATTGATTGCTGGTTAGTTATGGTTAATAGTCAGGGAAAAAACCGAGAGCTGTTGTTGGTAATTACGAGCATGTGGTTCCGTATACAATACAGAATCAATACCTATTGGTTTGGCTACAAGCACATATAGCGAGAGAATAATAACCGTTCTAAGCTTCATATTTAATCCTAAGAAGAGTCATGCATTGCTTTCATCAAAAAGAATCAAACAAGTTGAATCATAAGCTCCGAACTGTATATGATGCAAGCACTGTCGGATGAATAGACAGTTTAGAAATAAGAAGAGCCATTCTTAGCTCTAGTTGTTCGTTACTGCCGCACAGGCAGCGGCGCACTCACTTGAGTGCGCCAAACACCCCGAGCCACGGGTGCCAGCACCATGCCAGGTTGTCGCGGGTGCTGATGCTGATTTCACCAAAACGGTCGCTGACTCTGGCGAGTTCCCACTGCTTTTCCTCGGCCAGTTGCAGGTAAAGCGTGGTGTAATCCATCTCTACCCAGAGGCTGACGCCGTCGGCCATAGCCTGTTCCACTGAGCGAATCACATCGATTTTTTTCCAGCCTTCCGGGCCGTCGTCCTGCAACATAAAACGCGCTTTTTCGCTTTCGTCTTCCAACCTCAGCCAGTAGCGTTGCTTCGGGTCTGAGCGGCGAAACGGCGTGTGCCGTTGCAGTTCGCCGTTCCAGTGCAACGACTCGCGCCACCACAGCACAGCCGTTGGTTGTGAAGACGACCCGTTTTTTGGCCCAAACAGTTTTGTTGCCAGCGCCGCATGTTCCAGTGAAATCAACGTAAACGGTTCTTTCAGTACCGGTGGCTGTTGAATTCGTGGCGCAGCGCTAATGTACTGGTAGTCCTCCGGTTTCAGCAGTTCCCGCAGGTCGTGGCTGGCGAGTGTGAAACCGTGCTCTGATTCAAAACCGGGGCGACAAAACGCAATCGTTTGCTTATCACCAGCCGGACCATGCCGCAGTGCCCGCACGTTATGGCTTAGCAGATAAAAGTTAGGAGAGGTCGGTACATACTCGTCACGCTGGCGGTGGCGCAGAATACGCCCGGCTAACTGGATAAATGAACGCATCGAGCTGGGTTCGGCGATAGCCCAGTCATAATCGTGGTCCCGCCCCACTTCCGCCACCGAGGTGGCCAGCACCACAAACAGGTGATGCTGCTGCGGCTGCTGTTCGATGGCATTACGAATTTCCGCCACCTGCCACAGTGCCTCTGGGTCTTTGCGCATCAGTGCCGCATCCAGCCGCGCTTCGATGTGGGAGCGCATCGCCAGCGGGTGCTGGCTATGATAGACGCAATAGTGCACGCAGTAATCCGACGGGGAAGGCATCTCCATCAGCGCACGCGCTACGGCCACCAGCGGGTTGATGTTTGCCATGCGAATCAATCCCAGCGACACGGTTTTGCCGCTGGAATGCGTCTGGTGATGGTGCTGATGCAGTGCAAACAACCTTTGGTGCAGGGTTTGCGCCACCGCCTGACATACCGCGCTCGCCTCTCTCATCGGGCTTGCCACCGGTTCAATCTCCGCCCAGCGCAGCCGCCGCTCCTGCTGTTGCAGCTTGTCGATACGCCCGGCGACAAACGCCTGATGCTGATCGGCAAAAGCGCGGGTATCGGCTATCGTCTGGCACTGGCTGTCGAATTCATCAAACCAGCCGCAGCAAATACTCAACGGCGTACCCGGTTCACCGTACGCCTGCTGCCAGGCTTCGCGCCCTTTCAGGTAGGCTTCGAACAGTGCGCGGATCAACGCCGGTGGCAGCGTGGCGGACGACAGCAGCACCCGTGAGCCAAGCATCCCCGCCCAGTTCACCAGCCGACACAGCGCGGGCAGGTCTTCCAGCCCAAAATCGTCCGGCTCATCCAGCACCAAATCCGAGGTGAGCAGCCGCAGCATCGGCGCAATCTGGTGGCCGCCGCGCAGGCTTTCGGTCGCGGGCATCAGGTGGTCGATGGTGGTAACCAGCACCGGCGCACTCAGCAGTTGGTGCAGCGGCGGCGATTTTTCCAGCCAGGTTTTCAGCCGCCCGTCATCCAGCGAGCCGTCGTAACTGACGTACTGATGCTCGCTAAACAGCGACTCAGCTGATTCGCTACCGGTTTGCACCACACGCGTTTCCTGCTCCTGCTGGCGTAGCTCATGCAGTTCCTGCACCGCTTGCGAGCCTATCAACACCGCCAGGTCGTCTTCATCCAGCGTCAGGCGCTGGCGCAGGGCATCGCCGGTTTGCAGCGTCAGGGTGCGCAGGCCAAGTGCTACCGAAAAACGACACCCGACGGACTCCTCTGCCAGCGCATACATGATGCGGGCATTCGCCAGCGTCTTGCCGCGCCCGGTAGAGGCCATGTTGACGCCAAAGAAACCGTGGCGAGCCGCCTGCTCACGTATCGCACAGACCTGATCAAATGCCCGGTCCTGCCAGCGGAAGCGCGCATCGGTGCTGCGCTGGCGAAAGCCTTTGTGCCGGGTGATGGCTGGCAGTGTGTCGCGCAGGTGCGGCAGGCTACGCCCAAGCAGCAGCGCATTCTGCGCCACGCCGACGCAGTGCTCATCCAGTTGCTGTTTGAGCTTGCCAGTCTTTCTGTCGGTATTGGCCCACACGGTATAACCAGGGTCTTGCCAGCCGGAGGTGGCATCGGAAGAGGAGTAATGGTGATCTGCCAGCATCAGCGACAGCCGCGCCAGATGCACCGTCAGCCGTTGGTCCAGTTGGCCGAAGGTCATCAACGAGGGTAACTTCAGCGCACGGGTGGCGAACTTGCGCGCTTTTTCACACCAGACGCGGCTTTGCAGCGGCGTGCCATGCGGGAACTGCCACACCTGTTGCCATTCCTGCGCGCTGATATCCGGGCGCAGGTGATTAATGGCATTCCAGCAAGGTGACACCTGCCCGGTCAGCCACTGACTCACATCGGCTAAATCAGGGCTGTGATTGCCGCTCTTGTCATCCAAGAACATCGGCAAACGGTGGTGGGAAACAATCAGCCAGCCCACCACCTGCGCCAGCGGCGGCAGGCTGTTAAACGGCGAGGGTTTGGGGATTCTCGCATCCTGCTGCAAGCGCGCCAGCAACGCCGCTTCCTCCTCCGCGCTGATAGCGGCCAGCGCCGTCAGCCAACCGGTATCATCCCGATCGCCGACAAACGCCTGAAACAGCCGCAGCGACACCCACTCGTGGCGAAGCGGCTGGCTGCGCGGCCCCTTGCCCCGCAACCCGGCCTGAAACAGCGCATTGGCTTTGCCGATGTCGTGAAACAGCCCGGCAATCGCCGCCAGCAGGCTGAAGGCTTCAGCACTGTGCCACGGGTTTTCATCCTGGCTGCGCAGAATATCGCGCTCGGTACGGTTGGTGGGCACACTGCCTTGCGGGTTGAAACGCCGCAGGTTGCCGACAATCCACAACAGTTCGGTGTGATTGGCGCTACGAATCCAGTGGCAGGCCACGGCGGTGTTGCGCCGTGCGGTTTTACGCAGCAGTGTGCGCAGCGTTTTTAACCCTTCTTCGGTGATGGCGGTCTGCCAGGTGCGCTCCCCTTTGCGCTCGGCGAACTGGTCCAGCACCCGGCGGGTTTCCACCAGCGCCCGCTTGTTGCATTCGGAAATCAGCAGGATGTTCATTGCGCCCCCTGACTCCCGGTTTTCGCCACCTGGCTTAATTGCTGTGCCACTTGTTGCAGGCTGTCGATCATCACGTCCAGCGCTTCGGCCTGACGAAACGACGTCAGGCAACGCTGGCGAAAGTCCTGCTCGTCTTCCCCTTCCATGGCGGCGATAAACGCCTGCGGCAGAATCAGCGCGTCTTTAATCAGGTCCGCCACATCAAACACCAGCCCGCCGCGCCGGGTTTTACCGTGCAGCACCGCCAGCCCGTGCGGCAGGCCCAGCACCCACAACGCCACCGCCGCTAACCCGTAAGCCAGATAATTACCGTGGTCGAGAAAACGGTTCGCCAGGTCGGTACCGCCGCCACGTTTAGCACGGGTAAAATCACCGTAACTCACCGCGTTGGCCGCCAGCCGGTACAGCGCTTTGGTCATCATCGCTTCCTGCACCAATACGTCGTTACTGGTGCGACACGCCGTCAGCCCCTGCTGATAGCGGTTAAGCAGCGCTTCCACATGCTCGGGTTTGATAGCAAAACGCGACTCACGCGCCAGCCGCCCGCCCAGCCAGTGCTGGCGAATCTGGCCAATGCGCACCTGCTGAAAGGCAATCGCTGCCGCCAGCCGCTGCTCTTCGTTAAACCAGAAGCTGACCCAATCCTGCAAATACTCAGTAGGGCGATATTCACTTTGCGGCGACAGCCATGACACCGCCACTTCGGCCTCATTGGCCGCGAACAGCGGCGTACCACCACCGCCACAAAACCCGACCATCACCCCGGCGCGGGCAAATTCCCGCATCGCCGCCTGCGTGACCGAAGTACCGGTGCCAAGCATCACCACGCTGGTATTAGCAATCGGGATATTCCAGTACAACGACTGATTCCCTTCTTCGGTGACATATTCCACCCGCCCACCATTCACCAAAATACGGCAATGCTGGAGGTAATAAATATTGGCGCGTTTGGAATGCAGAATGGTTTTTAAATCCGACGGGCTGAATACGTTATCCATAAAACCGTTTCTCTGTTGTCGTGATAAAGCAACACCGCCCACGCAATGATACGCAGGCTAATAGTTCGCCAGAAACATGTAATGCACTGGAAAGTAACGAGAATTAACCTAGCATAGCCCCAACGGGAAAGTGAATGACGCCGAAAAGACTTTCCTTATTTTCATACCCTTTTTTTCCGCTGTCTTTTTCGATATTGAAAAATCAACAAGTTACCGACAGCCGAAAAAAAAGGGTCTGACAGCGAAAATCGACAATTGCAGGCCGAAATACAACGGGTTAGAGTCAACGGGCTACAGTTCACTGCCGGATAGGCAGCTTAGAAAAGTGATGGTGTTCAGCAACAGGCGACGATTGCGTTCACTGCCGGATAGGCAGCTTAGAAATCAAATGACAGTGGATTAATCAGGCGTTGCCCGTTCACTGCCGGATAGGCAGCTTAGAAACATACCTGCTGGACGACCGGACCTGCTTTATCGTTCACTGCCGGATAGGCAGCTTAGAAAAGGTCATCACCGATCAGTACTTCGACGAGATCGTTCACTGCCGGATAGGCAGCTTAGAAACATTACCATGGCGACCGCCAGTAACAGACTGCCGTTCACTGCCGGATAGGCAGCTTAGAAAGCTATGAAAATCACACCGACGCAAACAGAAGCGTTCACTGCCGGATAGGCAGCTTAGAAATTTGCTTGCAGGATGACGCCATGATGGCCGACGTTCACTGCCGGATAGGCAGCTTAGAAACAGCGATACACCAGCGCGTCGCGCATCTTCGTGTTCACTGCCGGATAGGCAGCTTAGAAATTC
>NZ_CM001977.1:3680807-3944333 GCF_000406165.1 Dickeya zeae NCPPB 2538
CCTGTATAAACGGTCTGACGTTCACTGCCGGATAGGCAGCTTAGAAATTGATGCAGGCTTCATTGCCGACTGCGGTTGGTTCACTGCCGGATAGGCAGCTTAGAAAAGCAGGTCAGCCGAGGCGCTGCCATCGCCCTCGTTCACTGCCGGATAGGCAGCTTAGAAATGCGCAGAGAATCCATGCCCGATAGCGTCCGCTGTTCACTGCCGGATAGGCAGCTTAGAAACGGAAACTGGTCTGGAAGTTCGTGTCCGTCCTGTTCACTGCCGGATAGGCAGCTTAGAAAAGCATACTCCCCGGCCAGTTTGGTCTGCTCGGGTTCACTGCCGGATAGGCAGCTTAGAAAATCATAAGTTTGTAAAACGAGTATGGTGGAAAGTTCACTGCCGCACAGGCAGCGCTTGACGGGTTTACTGGCGTTAAAACTACGCTGAGGTGAGCGACTTCGCCGGATGCACGGCAGGGATGCCGTGCAAGCCCATTCCGCGTAAGGAACGCGTAATGGGCGGTCCGAACAGCGAAGGCGAACGCCGAAGGCACCGCGTTAGCGGCGTAGTTTAGCCATCAAGCCAGAGGTCAAGGAGAGGTGGCGCTTGCACCTCTCCTTGTCGTGCGTGCGATGATGTGGCAAAGAAGCGACTCGGTTTATCCCGCACGAAACCCTCACTCTACCGATAACCCTCACTATCTAGCGCCCGGAAAAGGGCAACCTATCAGAACGACGTCCAATCACTATTGCTACCCGCTGCCGCGGCGGCCCGCTTTTCCGGCAGCGCCGGAGATAGCACCGCTGACGGACGGGCTGGTGGTGTTGTGCCGCCGTGGCCCTGCGTCGTCAGGCGAAACGCGCTGACGGCTTCGGCCAGCAGAGAAGCCTGAGACTGCAACGACAGCGCGGCAGAGGCCGATTCTTCCACCAACGCGGCGTTCTGCTGGGTGGTGGTGTCAATCTGCCCGACGGCGATGTTGATCTGGCTCATGCCGTCGCTCTGTTCATGGCTCGCCTGCGAGATCTCGTTGATGATGCTATGCACATCATTGACGTGGCTGGTCAGGTCAGTCAGGGTGGATTCGGCGTTATCCACCAGATCCATCCCTTCCTGCACTTTGTCGACCGAGTCATCGATCAGCTCTTTGATCTCTTTGGCGGCGGTGGCACTGCGTTGCGCCAGAGAACGCACTTCGCCCGCGACCACGGCAAACCCACGCCCCTGCTCGCCAGCACGCGCTGCTTCCACCGCCGCGTTCAACGCCAGAATGTTGGTCTGAAAGGCAATGCCGTCGATAACGCCGATGATCTCCGCCATGCGCATCGAGGATTCACGAATACCGCGCATTTTATGGGTGACGGACAGCATCACTTCGCCGCTGCGATGCGCGGCGGAGGATGCCAGATTCGCTATCGAGGTGGCCTGGTGTGTGTTATCGGCGGTGTTTTTGATGGTGGAGACTAACTCTTCCATCGAGGCTGCCGTTTGTTCCAGCGAACTGGCCTGCTCTTCGGTGCGAGAAGAGAGGTCCTGATTACCGGCGGCGATTTGCGAGGCGGCGGTGGAGATAGCTTCCGCGCCGTCACGCACCTGGCCGACAATCTGGCGCAGGCTGGCATTCATGTGATCCAGCGCCTGCAACAGTTGCCCGGCTTCATCTTTACGGGTGGAGGAAATCTGTGCGGTGAGGTCGCCTTGCGAGACGCGGTCTGCCATCAGCAGTGCCTGCTGAATCGGCTGGGTCACGCTGCGGGTTATCGCCATCGCCACCCAGATACTCAGCAGCACACCGGCCCCCAGAATCGCCAGCAATACTAACCGAATATCGTGATACGTGGCGGACATGGCATCCACGGTGCTCATCATGGCGTTATCCTGATAATCCACCAGTTGGCGTACCGCATTACGGTATTCTCGCTGTGCCGGATTCAGGTGCTGATTAAATTCATCCAGCGCTTCTTCACGGTTATTGGCTTTCACCAGCGCCACCATTTTTTGCCCGGACTCCAGAAACTGAGCCCGGATACGCCGGATATCGCCAATCAGTTGCTGAATTTTCGCGTTATTGGATTCATTGGCTTCTCTTTCCAACACATCCATCAATCGGGTAATTTCCTTTGATACCGGTGCAATCTGATCGGATACCGCTTTGATACGATCATCACCCGAGACCAGCAGTAATTGCTGGAAGATTCGCACCCCTTCATTCACATTTTCTATCAGGGTGTTGGCATCAACGGTTTGGGGATAAATCTCCTGCACAATGTCACGGGCATCTTCATGAAACGTTGACAGCTTCGCCATCGATAACATGCCGACAAAAACCAGCATGACCGCCAGGACGGCAAAACCGGCTCCGAGCCGATACCCGATTCGCCAATCAGATAAACGCATATTCCGCTCCTCATTCCTTTATTAAGAACACAATGTCATAAACATGACTTTTTCAGAGGCAAACACAGAACTGCGGCTAAAACAGGTATCTCATCCGTTACTGTCATTAATCGTGATTAGAGAAAAGCAACAACCAGGCGAATATCTCAGCCAGTCATCACGATGAAATATTTCTCATCCCCTTTTCCGGCGATAAAAAGCATTTCTTTTCCACAGTGAGTAAAACACAAACATTAAAAAAAGAGATTTAAAAGTATTCCAAGAACACGGACTCGAGATCATCACTACCTGTCGCCATTGAATACGCTCTGGTCGGCACCCTGACCCGCTATCGGTTTTTCATTCTATCAACCTTTACAGTTTGATCGATAAAAACATTCAAACAACGACTATAAATAGGCAATAGCTATTGAATTTTATTTATTGATCGGAAATAGCAACAAAAAAGTCACACAATTGTTAAGGTTAACGTCGTGAGAAAGTGAGGAACAGAAGGTGTGCGTAACAACAGACATCAGGTAAGAAAAAGAAGGGAAGATACGTCTTTATCGGTAAACGTAACCGACTGCCCAACCTTGCCCTAATACATCAATACCTCTAAAGAATTAGACAGATACAGTCCATCACTGCCAGCATGGCATGCTGATGGTCAACGTGAATCCAGCTGATACTAAAGAAAGTAATTAATAGCGAGTTAATTAGTATTCAGCCTGAGATTATGGTACGCATTTCAATGCAATATATTATTATTTACATCCATAACTTCAATTAAAACACAGTTTCTTTTTTATTTTTGATTTCCGCCCCAAAATTTCCCGCCACACAGGTTGACACTATTTTAATCCTTGACTACTACTTAATTATTAAGGCTAGCTGTATGTCCTCCCTTAACGAAAAAACAAATGAATCGCACATCTTGTGCCACCAGAAATGGTAATAAATGTGGTAACGATAACTAAATGCGAATAAAAAACCTGCTTCGAATAAACCTTTTGCATTTAATGCTATTCATTTCTATTGCCAGTATGTTTATTACACTGCTGAACAGCTATTTCACTTTTTATCATGTACAGAAAAAATTACTTATTGAACAAGCAACTAAAGTCAATTCAAGCTATTCATACAAATTAGCTATCACCGTAGACAATTTTTTCTCTATTTCAGAGGAGCAATTGTCGTATAGTGCCAGGCTGCTCGTCCAACATGCTCAGTCCGGCAATTTACAAGCGCTGCAAACCGAATTGCAACGCATTCATCGATTAAGCCATGCTTTTAACTCCATGGTGGTGGTGACGGAAAGTGGGCAAATTATTGCGTCGTCACCCACGTCACTGAATTTGACCGGCCTTACCGTCAATTCCCGCCAGCATTTTACCGCTAATAAAGTAAAACGCTTCTTTATCAGCTCACCGTATACCTCTCTGAGTGGCAATTATATTATTTTTATTTCCCAACCTATTCTGGATGATGCAGGACATTACCTCGGTTATGTCGGTGGTTCGCTTTACCTTAATAACCGGCGCATTCTGAATGAATTCATGAATACACAATTTAGCAATGACAGCTTTAATACTTACGTTATTGATAACGAAGGCACCATTATTTATCACCACGATATTGCGCAAGTCGGCACTAAATTTACTGATCCCACCCTCTTATCATCGATTAAAGGCCAGAATAAAGGCAGTTTTATGATGCCAGATGAACAGGGTATTCCCTCACCGGCCGCCTTTATCAGAACACAAAAATCAGGCTGGATTATTATTACCCAACAGTCATTCCACTCCATTGAAGAGGCGCTGAACGATGTCATGCTGAATGTGCTAAAACAAGGCACACCGCTGGGTATCGTCACCCTGCTGATGCTCAGTATTCTGGCCTACTACATCGCCAAGCCGCTACGTCAGTTGGCCAAATCAGCCAGTAGCATGGAACAGCCTGGGGTGATTGGTAAAATCCGGGCGGTGAAAGCCTGGTATCTGGAGATAGAACAGCTCAAGCGGGTGCTGCTGATGGGAACCGTGCTGTTGCACAAGCGTATTGGTCGCCTCAGTTCAGAAGCACACACCGACCCGCTTTCCGGCATGTTGAACCGGCGGGGTATGCTGGAAAGCATGGAAGAGATCCGGGGTGAATATAAGAAAGTCTCGGTCATCGCCATCGATATCGACCATTTCAAATCGATCAATGACTCTTTTGGGCATGACGTGGGGGATACGGTCATTCGCAAACTGAGCCAGCAAATCCGTAAAAACTTCCGCAAAACCGACCTGGTCTGCCGAATTGGCGGTGAAGAGTTTCTTATTTTGCTGCCCGGTGCCGATATCCATGTCGCGACGGTGATAGCCGAACGGCTGCGCAATAACGTCGCCAACACGGTCTATGTGCCAGGTGCGCACCATCATCAGGTTACCATTTCCATCGGCGTGACCACCTTTAACCCGCAAAAATCCGCGCTGGATATCGCCATTAAAACGGCAGACAACGCACTGTACAAAGCGAAAAACGGCGGGCGTAATCAGGTGGTGGTGGAATACCTCTCTGACGACATTTCACTGGCACAACATTAAGCAGCGCCGAGCTGCCGTCAGTACTCAACCGATACGGCACCGGTTATTCACCCTGCAAAGTTACCACCAGCGAGCGGCTGCCGCCGTGGTTACGGTGTTCACACAGGTAAATCCCCTGCCAGGTGCCGATATGCAACCGACCGTTGCGTACCGGTAGCATCAGGCTGCTGCCCAACAGGCTGCTCTTCAGGTGCGCTGGCATGTCGTCGCTGCCTTCATAGGTATGGCGGTAATAGGGTTCGTCTTCCGGCACCAACTGACTAAAGAAGTTCTCGAAGTCCTGGCGCACCGTGGGGTCGGCATTTTCATTGACCGTCAACGACGCGGATGTATGGCAGATAAACACATGCAGCAGCCCGACCTTCACCTGACGTAAATCCGTCACCTGCCCCAGCACTTCATCGGTGATCAAATGAAAACCACGGGACCGGGGTTTAAGCCGAATATCGTATTGTTTCCACATTTCATCTCTCCTGTGGTGGTAACCATCGCCAGAGGATGCCATAAAAAAGCGCGGCACACCGCGATGAGGCTGTAAACAAACAGGCTATTGTTTTTTATAGGCGAATTTATACCAGAACGGTAAAAAGTTTCGTGCGTAGTAAATGTGGTGATTCTTTTGCAACGTCATCGCACGCACGACAAGGAGAGGCTCAACGCCGCCTCTCCTTGACCACTGGCTTGATAGCTAAACTGTGCCGCTGGCGCGGTGCCTTCGGCAAGCGTCTTCGCTGTTCGGGCCGCCCGTGACGTGCTCCCAGCACGGCACGGGCTTTCGCCGCGTCCATGCGGCTCACCCGGCGAATCCGCTAGCCTCAGCACAGTTTTGACGCTGGAAAAACCACTTCCGTCAAGATAGGAAGTTTTATCAATAACCTAAACTGACTAACCCCGATCCAGAATCGGTTTCAGGAACCGGGCGGTGTGGGATTGCTCGCACTGGGCTACCGTTTCCGGCGTGCCGGACACCAGAATCTCGCCGCCGCCACTGCCCCCTTCCGGGCCCAGATCGACTATCCAGTCAGCAGTTTTAATCACATCCAGATTGTGCTCGATCACCACAATGGTGTTGCCCTGATCGCGCAACTGGTGCAAGACCGCCAGCAACTGCTGAATATCAGCAAAATGCAGACCGGTCGTCGGCTCATCCAGAATATACAGCGTCTGCCCGGTGCCACGCTTCGACAGCTCACGCGCCAGCTTCACGCGCTGCGCTTCACCGCCGGACAAGGTGGTGGCCGACTGCCCCAAACGGATGTAAGACAAACCGACATCGATCAGGGTTTGCAGCTTACGCGCCAGCGCCGGAATGGCATCAAAGAACTCGCGGGCGTCTTCGATGGTCATCTCCAGCACTTCATGGATGCTCTTGCCCTTGTATTTAATCTCCAGCGTTTCGCGGTTATAGCGTTTGCCTTTGCACTGGTCACAGGGCACATAAATATCCGGCAGGAAGTGCATTTCCACCTTGATAACCCCGTCGCCCTGACAGGCTTCGCAACGCCCGCCGCGCACGTTAAAACTAAACCGACCGGGGTTATAGCCGCGGCTGCGCGCTTCCGGTACACCAGCGAATAATTCGCGGATCGGCGTAAACACGCCGGTGTAGGTGGCCGGGTTCGAGCGAGGGGTACGACCGATCGGGCTTTGATCGATGTCGATCACCTTATCGAATTGCTCCAGCCCCTGGATCTCGCGGTACGGTGCCGGTTCGTTCAGTTCACCACCGTTAAGCTGGCGCTGGGCAATCGGGAACAGCGTATCGTTGATCAGCGTCGATTTACCTGAACCGGACACCCCGGTAATACAGGTGAACAGCCCGACTGGCAGCGTCAGGGTCACGTCTTTGAGGTTGTTGCCACGCGCGCCAATCAGTTTCAGTACTTTAGACGGGTCGGCCTGCACGCGCTGCGCCGGGATCTCGATTTTGCGCGCCCCACTCAGGAACTGCCCGGTCAACGATTCCGGCACCGCCATGATCTGCGTGGCCGTGCCTTCGGCAATCACCTGACCGCCGTGTACGCCAGCACCGGGGCCAATATCAATAATGTGGTCAGCAGCGCGGATGGCGTCTTCATCGTGTTCCACCACGATCACCGTGTTACCGAGGTTACGCAGGTGAATCAATGTTTCCAGCAGGCGCTCGTTATCACGCTGATGCAGGCCGATAGACGGTTCGTCCAGCACGTACATCACACCGACCAGACCGGCACCGATTTGGCTCGCCAGACGAATACGCTGCGCTTCGCCGCCCGACAAGGTTTCCGCCGAGCGCGACAACGACAGGTAATTCAGACCCACGTTAACCAGAAAACGCAGCCGATCGCCGATTTCTTTCAGCACTTTTTCGGCAATTTTCGCCCGTTGACCACTCAGCTTGATGTTATGGAAAAACTCCATCGCATGGCCGATGCTCATGTCAGCAATCTGTGGCAGCGTCGTCTGTTCGACGTAAACGTGGCGCGCTTCTTCACGCAATCGGGTGCCATTACAGCTGGCGCACGGCCGGTTACTGATGAATTTCGCCAGTTCTTCGCGCACCGCGGTCGATTCCGTCTCTTTGTAGCGGCGCTCCATATTGTTGAGCACCCCTTCGAACGGATGACGACGTACCGAGGTGTCGCCGCGATCGTTGATATATTTGAACTCGATATTCTCTTTGCCAGAACCGTACAGAATCACCTTCTGAATCGCTGGACTCAGGCTATCGAACGGCGCTTCCACATCGAACTCATAGTGCTCCGCCAGTGAACGCAGCATCTGGAAATAGTAGAAATTACGGCGATCCCAGCCGCGGATCGCGCCGCCTGCCAGCGACAGTTCGCCGTTTTGCACCACACGCGCCGGGTCGAAAAACTGCTGTACGCCCAGCCCGTCGCACGTCGGGCAGGCACCCGCCGGGTTATTGAACGAAAACAGTCGCGGTTCCAGCTCATGCATGCTGTAGCCACACACCGGGCAGGCAAAGTTGGCGGAAAATAACAGCTCTGGCGCGTTCGGATCGTCCATATCCGCCACCACAGCGGTGCCGCCGGACAACTCCAGCGCGGTTTCGAACGACTCCGCCAAACGCTGTGCCAAATCGCTGCGTACTTTAAAGCGGTCTACCACCACTTCAATGGTGTGCTTTTTCTGAAGTTCCAGTTTCGGCGGGTCTGACAGGTCGCACACTTCACCGTCAATACGCGCACGGATATAACCCTGCGTCGCCAGGTTCTCCAGCGTCTTGGTGTGTTCGCCTTTACGCTCTTTCACGATGGGGGCCAGCAGCATCAGCCGCTTGCCTTCCGGCTGGGACAAGACGTTGTCCACCATCTGGCTGACAGTCTGGGCATCCAGCGGAATATCGTGTTCCGGGCAGCGCGGCTCACCGACACGGGCAAACAGCAAACGCAGATAATCGTGGATTTCAGTGATGGTGCCGACGGTAGAACGCGGGTTATGGGACGTAGATTTCTGCTCGATGGAAATAGCGGGCGACAGCCCTTCGATGTGGTCCACATCCGGCTTTTCCATCAATGACAGGAACTGGCGCGCGTAAGCCGATAGCGACTCCACATAACGACGTTGCCCTTCGGCATACAGCGTATCGAACGCCAGCGAGGATTTACCCGAACCGGATAACCCCGTCACGACGATAAGCTTATCACGCGGAATAATCAGGTTGATGTTCTTCAGGTTATGGGTACGGGCACCACGAATCTCGATCTTATCCATGCACACTTTTCCCGCAGTAGACGCTGTTTTTTATCCTTTATCTAAGAAAGGAAACCAGTAGAAACGGCCGATTATGGCACAAAATAAACTGAATGAATATCCAGTATCTGACTGCAACAACAGCAACATGGGAAAAAAGACCGGAGCTGGCTCGCGACTCTCACACCGGTATAATCTGTAGCGCTGACATGCTAGAATTCTTCGCTTAAACTTTAAAAAGTGATTGTTCAGGAGACACCAACATGGCCAGCAGAGGCGTTAATAAAGTGATTCTTATCGGGAATCTGGGTCAGGACCCGGAAGTCCGTTACATGCCGAATGGCGGCGCAGTCGCTAACCTGACTCTGGCCACGTCGGACAGCTGGCGCGACAAGCAGACCGGCGAGCAGAAAGAGCGTACAGAGTGGCACCGCGTCGCCCTCTACGGCAAGCTGGCGGAAATCGCCGGTGAGTACCTGCGCAAAGGCTCTCAGGTGTATATCGAAGGTCAGTTGCGTACCCGTAAATGGCAGGATCAGGGCGGCCAGGATCGCTACACCACTGAAGTGGTGGTCGATATCTCCGGCAGCATGCAAATGCTGGGCGGCCGTACCGGCGGCGGTGCACCTGCTGGTGGCAACATGGGCGGCAATACAGGTGGTGGTAACGCACCACAAGGTGGTTGGGGTCAACCGCAACAGCCGCAGCAAGCCAACCAGTTCAGCGGTGGCGGTCAATCCCGTCCGCAGCAAAGCGCCCCAATGCCGGGCAACGAACCGCCGATGGATTTTGACGACGACATTCCGTTCTGATAACCATCATCAATGCCGGGGCCAACACAGGTTCCGGTATGATGTACAGGTTCAAGGATGAACCCAGTTACCACATAAGTCAGGAAAAGGATGAGAATACTGCCTATGTCACGTTCATTTGAATTACAGAGAATTTCCGAAGCTCATCGTCAGGCAATATTGCAATCTGTTGAGCAGGCATCAAGTCGCGCTAGCGCCGCAGGTGCAGCAGCAACAGTAAGAACACTCTCCCAATCAGATCTAAATTCACTGATTAATCAAGCAATGAATCAGGTGTTACGCTCCAATGAGAGTGAGCAGTAAAAGAAAATTAGCTTACTGACAGAAAAACTTTCAGATTAACAAGGGACGTTATTTTAGGTCGATGGAAAACGATAATTCGTTGGTTATAACTAGTGAAAAATCATGGGTTTTCCAATTACTGGTAAAAAATCCAGAAGACAGTATTGGCTTAATAGCCTACTCGTTTTATAAACTTGAAAAAAACCAATACGCCGAAAAGTTACGTGCCACAGGAAAAACCACGCAGGAAATTGATCTTGCCGTAAAGCAATTTCATGAACAGGTTGTACATACTCAACTGCGTTTAGATGCTTATCGTGATAACGCCAGAACAATGTTTTCTCGCCTGCTGGAAGACTGGGAAGAAGAAATCAGGAAAGATTATCAACAACAGATCGATATTATCGAAAATAAAAACGCAGAAATAGAAAACCTCAGAATAGAAATAGATAGAAAAAGCAAAGAAATAGCTGAGAGCGATATAATAAAACACCAGGCTATTGAACATGCGAAAGAAGAAGCCATCAAAGAGTTTTTTCGTGCTGCATCAAGAAAAGAAAAGCAAAAAACACCCATTGCATTACGTGTATTATCATGGATATGGAGTGGATTTTCTGGAATTATTGCCAGCGTTCTCTTATTTATTTTTATCTATGGTATGGTGGGGCTATTAACTACACCAGAAAGAAAATCACAAATCTGGCAATGGGGTATGGAATCACTTAAGCCTTCATCCCCGTTCCCATCAATAGAAAACAGCAAACCACAATAAATAGAGTCATATTGATTATGGGCCGAACGCCCTGCCCTTGCAGAGCGTTCGTTTATATCGCTATTCCCCTGCATCCAGCGCATCACCGATGGCGTAATAATGCCCACCCGCCACGTGATGCAGGCTACGCCACGCCGGGTCGGCCTTCTCAAAATGCCAGTGACCGTCACTGAATATGCGTGAATCCGCCCAGGCCCCGATGACCTCCCCGATAAACAGATCGTAGGTTTGCTGGTTGTGAGGTTCAGGGATCAGTTTGCACAGCAGCCAAGCCGCACAACCGGCCACCAGCGGCACATCCGACTCGCTGGTGCGAAACAGTTCCACCTGGCAGTGCACCAGTTTGTCCGGGTTATCCCGCAGGCTGATATTCCCAACCTGATTGGTTAATTGCAGTTGTGCCACTGTTGGTACCTGAACAGCGAAATAGCCGCTGTTTTCCAGCAGTTCACGTGTTTTGGTCGCCTTATCCAGCACTACGGTCAGTTTAGGCGGTGCGAAATCCAGCCCACAGCACCAGGCCGCCGCCATCACATCCTCTACCCCGTTATGGCAGGCCGACACCAACACTGTCGGCCCGTGGTTAACCAGCCGATAGGCTTTTGCCAGCTCAACTGGTGAAATTTCGCTATTCATAGTGGCTCCTGCGTTATTCCGTTATACAGAGTGACCTTCACTTTACACCAGATGCTCAGAGCCAATCACCTGCACACCGCCAACCGGATTCAACGCCGCCGCCAGCAACGCGTCCGCAATGTTTTCCGCAGGGTTAATACGCAAAGCCCGTGGTAGCACCGGATGCAATACACGCAATACCTGTTGTGCCGCCCATTCACCAGCACGTCGATCGTGTCGCTCGCCGCCAATCAATCCTGGGCGCACCAGCGTCAGCGAAGAAAACCCCACTCCAGCCAGATCGCGCTCCACGTCACCTTTCACCCGGTTGTAGAAAAACCGCGACGTAACGCTCGCCCCTCTGGCTGAATTCAGCACGTAGGTTGGCGTGCCGTGGTGCTTAGCCAGACGTGCAACCGCCAGTGGGTAGTCATGATCAACCTGGTAGAATGCCGCCTGGCTCCCCGCCGTTTTAATGGTGGTGCCCAGCGTGCAGATCACGGCATCGGCCTGCCACCAGTCGGCATCTTGCGGCAAGTGTTCAAAACTCACCTGCGGTGCCAGCAGTTTGTCGTGAGCAGGTAATTCACGCCGTACCGGTGCCGTCACCTGCGTAATACGCGACTCTGCCAGAGCCTTTAATAGCACCTGATGGCCGACCAACCCGGTTGCGCCGACAAGTAGTAGTTTCATTTCTATTTATCTCCGTATGGAATAGTGGCATGAAACAGCATCGCAACATGGCAGAACTCACCAAAGGGCATAACCCAGATTACACAAATAGATTTAAGCCCGACATAATACAGATGAACAGACCGCACGGTGTTTTGTACCGATCCGTTCAACCATCTGCTGGTTATCCCAAATGCTAATGACTATGGGTTGCAAACAATTTCCTTGCCTTCAACCTTCGTAAATTTGACTGTCTTGTCATTGATGCGCCAGGCGTGTTCAACCGTCCTTGGCCATGGTTTTTCCTCCGAGGGGATAAACGTAACAAACGTATCGTGGGAATTCGAACCATCAACTACACACGAAACGATTTGTGCTTTAGGGTTTTCTTTCGGTGAAGGTGACGAGAGGACATCTTTGACGATTTCACGACGATCGAGTAAGAAATACTCCCGACCGCATATTTGCCATGACTCAAGCGACCAGGGATCACCATCACTTTCCATGCCGTAAGTCCCCAAATCTTTAAGATCAATACTCTTGTAACGCTCTTCGGTGGCCACAGTACTCTCATTTGGCATATGGCGCCCGATTAATGCCGAGGGAATATCACTCTTACAAGTTATACCATCGAATGACTTCGCCGCTCCAATAGCGTGTGAAGAAAGGAAAATAAGGGGTAAAAGTAGACTGATAGAACGCCCCAAGGTCATGTATAGCCTCCGAATAGCTAATAGAAAGATAATAAAATCATCAATAAGAAAGACGAGAAAAACCTCAAAAATAGGGTTTAAACTTCTGTCAATCGGCAGGGTCAGGCCCAATAATCTTGTAACAATATCATAAGAATCAATCACAAAAAAGCGCCAAAATATATTTAACAAAAGCAGGTAAAAAACGTCACATAAAAAAGAAGCAATAGAAATGAATACATTGCTTCAAAAACAAGTAAAAACCATGGTTAATTCAGTCATAAATACGAATGATCTTTTCGGCATAAATTTTATCAGCAATACTTGCTGTACGACTTACAGCTACCTCATTTATAGCGAGTTCTACAGAGGATAATTAATAAAGGAACCTCCATGATCCACGCCTCTATCCATTACCTGACCCGACAATTAAATCAATACCTAAAAAATACCCTGAACCTGCACGATGACGTTGTGGTTATTGCGAACCCGGCTGATGACGAGGGTAAGATGTTTCCCCTCACGAAAAATAAACTGGTGGTGTTTTTATCGAATATTGAAAAAGAAACCGTGGCGTATCGCAATAATGCCGCTAATCCTGGGAATCGTTTTGCTGTGAGTACGCCGCCGTTATTTGTACGCATTTCATTGGTGGTGGCAGCAAATTTTAGCGGTGCGCAATACGCGGAAGGATTACAAATGATCGCCCATGCGATGGCGTTCTTTCATAAAAATGCCCTGCTTAACCGTTATAACGCCCCAGATATGGACGAGGCAATTGAGCAACTATTACTGGAAATGGACAGCCTGCCGCGTCACGAGCTCAGCACGATGTGGACGATGTTAGGCAGCCGTTATTTGCCGTCTGCGGTATACCGTGTGCGGGTGAGAATTGCTGATAGCCAGGCGATTCAGTCGCAGACCGAACGTGTCAGACAATTGCCTGCCACCGTGACTAAGGGCACAACGTCATGAGCGATTACGACGCATTATTTCAATTGCGTATCGAACATGAATTTTTTACCGGCTGTACCAGTCTGCCGTTTTATGGCGAATGGCAGCCGGGTAGCCAACAGGCGGCGACAAGCATCGGGCTGTTGACCAAACCGCAGGCCGACGGGGTGCTGGTGCTGGCGGATAGAACCCATCCCGCCCTTCAGGCGGTGGAGAACGTCACGCTGCGGTGGTGGTTTGGCAGCCGGGAGCCGAATTTTTTCAGCTATACGGACATCAGTGCGACCGACACCAGCGGGCTAGTGGAACCGAAAACGCCGTACTTTGGTTACACACTGAACGGCGTAGAACCCGGCGAGGTGCGTCTGGAAATGCGCAGCGACACGCCATCAGAGGCATCGAACAGTTTGCCCTCAGCCAAAGGGCGAATCTGGCAGGTGGATATTGAGATGAGTGCAACGGCGATAACGGCATTTCTCAACCGGCGAACAGCACCGGTCTTTATTATGCCGTTTCACTGCCAACGGCGGCGCTGGAAATATCTGTTCACCGCGCCGTATGTCAATTCGAATACGCGTATTCGGGATAACCGTCAGAATAATCAGTTTGATTATCTGGGAGAAGAAATACTGGCTAATGGCCAACGGGCGCAGGCGTTTATTTCCTGTGAACCATTAAAAATACAAAAAAGGTCTGACTATTATTTTCAGCTTTATCAGGACAACACCGTATTGATTGAACGATTGCCGGTCGCCATGCCGCAACATCAATGTCGATTGCAGGTGGATAAATCATCCACCGTTGTCTCTGAAATCATTATTAACTGACATAACAAGAAAGACAGGGCAATAAAAATAGCGCAATAAAAAAATAGCGATACCGCCATACCGGCGCAGGTACCTTTTACTCTCGGCATCGAAAGGGCGCGGGGTGGTTATCTCTCTCAATCAGAAGGAATCACACTATGGGCGTGATGAAAACCCCAGGCGTTTATATTGTTGAAAAGAACGCTTTCCCCAATTCTGTTGTTGAAGTCGCCACGGCGGTACCGGCCTTTATTGGTTATACCGAAAAAGCGGAAAATGGCGGCGTATCACTGCGTAATAAAGCGTGGCGAATTACCTCGATGTCGGATTTTCGCCATTATTTTGGCGGCGCGCCGCTGCATAAATTCGATATCGTCGAAAAAACCGATCAAGTACCGGGGGATGCGGCTTTCAATCAGGCAGGTAAGGCCTATACCCTGACCCTGGCGAATACCCGCTACCTGCTGTACTACAGCATGCTGTTCTTTTTC
The DNA here is from genome assembly GCF_000406165.1 of Dickeya zeae NCPPB 2538. Classification (NCBI taxonomy): domain Bacteria; kingdom Pseudomonadati; phylum Pseudomonadota; class Gammaproteobacteria; order Enterobacterales; family Pectobacteriaceae; genus Dickeya; species Dickeya zeae. The sequence goes on from NZ_CM001977.1 coordinate 3,695,555, forward strand.
CAGAATGGCGGCGGCCCCTGTTACATCATCTCGGTGGGGGGCTATCAAGACGCCATTGATGCCGATGCACTGAAAAACGGTGTCACACCGCTACTCAAAGAGCCGGAACCCACCATGGTGCTGACCCCGGAAGCGGTATGCCTGAAAGAAGATGACTGCATCAACGTGCAGCAGGCGGTGCTGGCTCACTGCGGCGGTACCATGAAAAACCGCATCGCTATTCTTGATGTCTGGGAAGGGTATAAAGACCGACAAGACCCGAGCGGCGACTGTATCGCCAACTTCCGTTCCAAACTGGGCATCAACTACCTGGATTACGCCACCGCGTACTACCCGTGGCTGAACACCTCAATCATTCAGGACAGCGACATCAGCTTCGCCAACGTCAACAACCCGGACATTCTGATCACCGTGTTGAACGCGGAAATCGCCTCCGCCTTCAAAGAGCTGGATGGCCTGAGCGCTGAGCAGTTAAACAGCGGCGGCAACAAGCTCAAAGCGGCCAAAAAGCAACAGATGCTGGACGAAGTCGCCAAGCTGACGGTGGAGCAGAGCGAAGCGGAAAAAACCTTGCTGCACAAAATCCTGTTCTCTATCAGCCCCATTTACAAAAGCGTGCTGGAAAACATCCGGCGTCAGCAAAACCTGCTGCCACCCGCCGCGTCGATGGCGGGGATCTACACCATGGTGGATAACGCCCGTGGCGTGTGGAAAGCCCCGGCCAACGTCAGCCTGAACGCGGTGGTGTCACCCAGCGTGAATATCAGCGCCGACGAGCAGGAAGACCTGAACGTCACCACCCAGGGGAAATCGATCAACGCGCTGCGTACTTTCACCGGCGAAGGCACGCTGGTGTGGGGCGCGCGTACGCTGGACGGCAACAGCCTCGACTGGCGCTACGTCAACGTGCGCCGGACAATGATCATGCTGGAGGAATCGATCAAACAGGCGGCCAAAGCCTACGTGTTCGAACCCAACACCGCCAATACCTGGGTGTCGATGGAAAGCATGATCGAAAACTTTCTGTTCGGCATCTGGAAGCGTGGCGGGCTGGCGGGAGCCTCACCGGAAGACGCCTACAGCGTGGATGTCGGTCTTGGTAAAACCATGACGCCGCAGGACATTTTGGAAGGGATCCTGCGTATCACCGTACTGGTAGCCATCAGCCGCCCGGCCGAGTTTATCGAAATCACCTTCCAGCAGCAGATGCAGAAATCCTGACGCTGACGGTATGAAATTTTAACGACCACAGATTTTATCACCCTCTTCAAGGAGAACACCCATGGCAGATGACGGTTCCGCTCAGTCAAGCACCGTATGGCCGATGCCCAAATTTCACTTTGAAGTGAAATGGGACGGCGGCGCGGGCGCCAGCATGGTGGCGTCGTTTCAGGAAATTAGCGGCCTGGATATCGAAGCCCAGATTATTGAATACCGCGCGGGTAACAGCCCGGTATTTTCCACCATCAAAATGCCCGGAATTATCAAGTCCGGCAATGTGACGCTGAAAAAAGGCATTTTCGTCAAAGATAACAACTTTTACGACTGGTTCTCGAAAATCAAGATGAACACCATTGCCCGCACCGCCGTCACCATCAGTCTGCTTGATGAAAGCGGCAGCCCGGCCATGACGTGGAAGCTCAAAAACGCCTGGCCGACCAAAATCAGCGGGACGGATTTGAAATCAGACGGCAATGAAGTGGCGGTTGAAACCATCGAACTGGCGCACGAAGGGCTGGAAGTCGCGGTGTAATCGCCGGTTCACGGCGTGAGGAACGGTTAATGCAGTGGGTTGCCGCTGCATTAACCCGGCCATCAGGCTCATCTGACGTAGCCAATAACCAGACCCGGTAATGCTGATGCAAAAACCATCGTCCAGCAGTGAATGGCCGCTACCCGCGTTTTATTTCAGCGTGAACATCGACAACAGCGGCGACGATCAGGCCTTTCAGGAAGTGTCCGGTATTGAGGCACGTATTGAAACCGAACCCTTCCGTGAGGGTGGCAATAACAACCTGTATCACCTGCCGGTGGCGGTGAAACACGGGCCGCTCACGCTGCGCCGGGGCCTGGGTTCGGCCAGTTCGCCGCTGGTGCGCTGGTGTAAGCGTTGCTTTGAAGGGCAGTTAAATGGCCCGCTGGAAACCAAAGAGGTCAGCGTCAGCCTGCTGAACGAACAGGGCGACCCGTTGCGAGTGTGGCTGTTTTATAACGCCTACCCCATCAGTTGGCGGGTTGACCGCTTCCACGCCACCCGCAACGAGGTGGCGATTGAAGAGATTGTGCTGTGTTTTAGTCGTTCGACACGCAAGCAGTAACCGCAGAAGGAGACACCATCATGGCAATAGAAGTGCGACAACTGACGATTTACTCACGGGTTATTCAGCCGAATGACCCGGATGCTCCGCGGCAGGACACGGGCCGCCTCGACAGCGACACAGACAACACGGCGAGCAACAGTGGGCCAGATGCCGCACACACCGCGCCAGCAGGCACGCAGGTACTGCATCACCTGAGTAGCGGGCCGCGGGAACGCTAACCGGAGGCGCTATCATGCAGAAGCTGACTATCCGCACCCTCGATAAAAAGCAGCAGTTTGACGTGATGCTCAACCCTGCCTGCCTCCGTCACGAGCACGGCATCAACTACACCAACCGGGCGGTGGCGGGCAACCGTACACTCGGCAGTCTGGCACCACGGCTCGATTTTGCCAGCTACCAGAGCGAGAACCTCAGTTTCGAGTTGATGATTGACGGCACCGGCGTGGTCGAGCAGCCGCAAAAACCCGATGTCGCCAGTCAGGTCACTCAGTTGAAAAACGTGGTGTACCGCTATGTCGGCGAGAAGCACGAACCCAGCGTAGTGGTACTGACCTGGGGCACCCTGTCGTTCAAAGGACGCCTGACCCGTCTTGATATTCGCTACTCGTTATTCGACGCCGCCGGTGCGCCACTGCGCGCCACCCTCGGGTTGCGCTTCGACAACTATCTGGACAGCAGCGAGCAGGCGTTGCGGGCCAATCGCTCCTCGCCGGACCTCACCCACAGCGTGGTGGTGAAACAAGGCGATACCTTACCGCAACTGTGTCATGCGATTTATCAGGACAATGCCTACTACGTGGCGGTCGCCCGTTACAACAACCTGAACAGCGTGATGCACATTGCACCGGGCACACGTCTGTATTTTCCCCCCCTGGCCTGACGGAATCACGATATGGCGGACTCCCCGGCAACACACCATGACGGCGTGGTGACCTACACCATCAAGAGCAACGGCACCGAGATCGGTAACGCTATCCAGGTGTTATCCCTCCATGTCTGTAAACGGGTGAACCATATCGCCCGCGCCGAACTGGTGATTGAGGATGGCGACATGCCGCAAAATCGCTTTCCGCTCAGTAGCGGCTCGCTGTTCAAACCGGGTAACACGCTGACTATCGCCGCCGGTTACGCCAGCCAGGAACAGGTGTTGTTCGAGGGGATCATCATTCGCCACGGCATCCGCCTCGGTGGGGCGGGTCATTCACGGCTGATCATCGAATGCCGGGACAGCGCTATCGGCATGACGGTCGCGCGCCGCAACAACAACTACCTCAAGAAGAAAGACAGCGACATCTTACGCCAGTTGATCGGCCGCTGCGCCGGGCTCACCGCCCGTGTCGACACCACAACCACCCAGCACGACGAACTGGTGCAATTCAACTGCACCGACTGGGATTTCTTGCTGACCCGAGCGGAAGCCAACGGACTGGTGGTCTGCAACGACGATAATACGGTAGCGGTCACCGCGCCCTGTCTGAGCGCATCGCCAGTGTTGACCCTCACCTACGGCGACGACCTGATGTCACTGACCGCCGATATCGACGCCCGTTATCAGTTCAGCTCGGTCACCGGCGTTGGCTGGGATATCAAAAACCAGCAGCCGATACAGGAAAACGCCGCCGCGCAATCCGTCAGCCAGCAAGGCAACCTCAGTGCCGATGAGCTGGCCCGCGTACTGGGGCTGCCCGCGTTTCGGCTGCAAAGCGCCACGCCGCTGCCAGCCAGCGCGCTGCGGGACTGGGCGAGTGGTCAACAGGTAAAATCCGCCCTCTCCCGCCTGCGCGGCACCCTGACCTGTCAGGGCAGCGCTCGCGCACGCATCAACACACTGATTGAGCTGGCTGGCGTCGGCGCGCGCTTTAACGGCCACCGCTACGTCAGCGGCGTTCGCCACCATATTCAGGATGGGCAGTGGCTGACCCACATCGATTTCGGTATGCCGCCGGTCTGGTCGGCTGAACACCGGGACCTCACGCCGCCGCCTGCCGCCGGTCTGCTGCCGGGCGTGGATGGCTTGCAGATAGGCATCGTCAAAAAGCTCGACGGCGACCCACAACAGCAACACCGCGTTCAGGTGTCGCTACCGGTGACGCAGGCGGAAAACGACGGCCTGTGGGCGCGGCTGGCCAGTTATTACGCCTCATCCGGCATCGGGGCACAGTTCATGCCGGAGGTGGGCGACGAGGTGATACTGGGTTACTTCAACAATAACCCGTCCGACCCGGTGATCCTCGGCAGCCTGTACAGCAGCAAGAACCCACCGCCGGTCACACCGGAAGCCAAAAACACCCTCAAAACGCTGATGACCCGCAGCCAGTTAACGTTGCAGTTCAACGAAGAGGACAAGTCCATCACCCTGACGACCCCCGGCGGTAATCAGGTGATGCTGAACGACAAAAACAAAACGGTGACGTTACAGGACCAGAACGGCAACAGCGTCACGCTGGATGCGTCTGGCATCACGCTCGACAGCCCGAAGAACATCACCCTCAGCGCCAAAGGGAAAATCGAACTCAGCGCCGGGCGCACCGTGGATATCAGCGCCAAAGCCGACGTCACCGCCGAGGGGATGAACATCAACCTGTCCGCCAAAACCGGCCTGACCGCCAAAGGCAACGCCACCGCTGAACTGTCGGCCTCCGGCCAAACCACCGTGAAAGGCGGCATCGTGATGATCAACTAGGGTTGATTAACTGAGATCAGTAGAGGGGCTGTTGTCGAATGTCTGGTGGAATTGAGCAACATTTCGTGCGGGATAAGCCTCGTCTTCTCTTTGCAGCATCGTCGCACGCACGACAAGGAGAGGTTCAAACGCCACCTCTCCTTGACCACTGGCTGGTGGCTAAACTGTGCCGCTACGCGGTGCCTTCGGCGTTCGCCCCCGCTGTTCGGGCCGCCCGTGACGTGCTCCCAGCACGGCTCGGGCTTTCGCCGCATCCATGCGGCTCACCCGGCGGGGTCGCCCACCTCAGCACAGTTTTTAACGCCAAACAGGTACAACGAGACAACGTTGTTGGTTATCGACAAAAAACCGGGAGAAACACCTTATGCCGCCTGCTGCTCGCCTGACTGATTTACACGCTTGCCCGATGGTGACGCCGGGGTTACCACCGATTCCTCATGTCGGCGGGCCGGTTATCGGCCCCGGCGTACCGACCGTATTGATTGGCAAACTGCCAGCGGCGGTGCTGGGGGATAACTGCGTCTGTGTTGGGCCACCGGACGCCATCGTAAAAGGCTCCGCCACGGTGCTGATCGGCGGTAAACCGGCGGCGCGCCTCGGTGATACCACCGCCCATGGCGGCAATATCGCGCTGGGCGATTTTACTGTGTTGATAGGAGGATAACCGTGAATAACGACAACGCGTTTCTCGGTACCGGCTGGGGATTTCCGCCGCAGTTTGATACCGCGACCCACAGTATTGGCATGGTCAGCGGCGATGAGGATATCCGGCAAAGCCTGGCGCTGTTGCTCTCCACCCGCCCCGGCGAGCGCATTATGGCCCCCCGGTACGGTTGCGATATTCAGGGCATGGTGTTTGAAGACCTCACGCTCTCCACCCTGACCGACATGAAAACCCGTATTGAGCAGGCCATCTTGTTTTTTGAGCCACGGATTCAGCTACAGGCGATCACTATCGACAGTAGCCATGCCCACGACGGCACCTTGCTGATTAACCTCGACTACACGCTGATTGTCACCAATACCCGCAGCAACATGGTGTATCCGTTCTATTTACGGGAAGGCACATTGACCGCAACCCCCTAACCGGCCCCGGCCGCCGTTCACCTCTGCCCCTGACGGACACCCATTAACCAAGGTCGCCAAATCATGACTACACACTGGAGCCCCCCATTGCCGCCTGCTGGCACCTCACAACACCAGCGCCTGCCGCCAGCACTGGAGGACGGCGCGTTTCTGGCAGACGAAATGTCGTTTGAAACCTTGCTGGTACTGGCCAGTGACATCGCCGCCCAGCTGTCGTTCGATGCCGGTGACGCCTCGTCGCCGGGTAACTGGCAGGCGCTGTTTGCCAAAAGCGAAGTCACCGGGATGGCTATCATGCTGTCGTTCGACACCACGCTGGAGCAGAACCGTTTTCGTCGGGCGCAGTCACGCGGTCTGGATCAAACGCTGGCGTATTTGATCGCCCTCTACGGCAATCTGGATCGCTGGTACCGGGCTTTTATTCCCGTCCAGACCCTCAGTGCCGACCACATCAAGCTGACGATCCAAACGGTGCTGAAAACACAGCTGGTGCGCCCCTTTCAGTACGTGGTGATCCTGGCACAGGCGCTGGGGGACTATCGCCAGTCGCTGCTGGCGGACGATAACCTGACCGCCCTCGACCCGTTGTGGGGGATTGGCTACGACAACGGCCAGTTTGTCGCCAGTGAACAGCACCCGTTGCTCCAGCAGCAATTACCGGGTATTGCGATCCTGGAAGAACAGTTGCAGTTGTGTTTTTCCGCCGCCATCAATGCCGTCAGCCAGTTGCAAGCCGAGTGCCGCCGCCATCTGCAACAGGCGTTGTCTCATGCCGATCACGCCCCGGAAGTCGCGTTATATCTGACGTTTCTGCGCTTATTCGCCAGAGCGCAGGCCCGGCTTAACCGGTTCACCGCCCGACACCTCGATTTTTACTACCGGCAGGTGCTGCGCCAGCAGCCACAACCGCTCAACGCTGACGCCGCCTTTTTAAAACTGACGCTGGAACATCCCACGACGCCTGCCGTGTCACTGGCGCGCGGCACCGCCTTTAGCCACGGGCAGGATGACCGACTGCGTGACCTGCTCTACCACAGCGAACACCCGGTGTTGGTGACCGACGCGGAAGTCAAACAGGTTCACTCGCTGCTGCTCAGGCGCGACCCGTTGATGTCACCAGAACGGGAGCTGGATTTCGTCACCGCTATCCACAGCGACAGCCTGTGGCCGTGGCACGATGACCAGCCGCGCTCCCGCACCCTGCTGACGCTATTTGGCGAAACACCGGCGTTACAACGCCACCCGTCGCCCTGTGAACCGGGCATCGCCATTATCGACCCGGTACTCTACCTGCCTGAAGGGCGGCGTCGGGTCAGCCTCACCATTAATCTCCACGAAGCGCAACATTCGCTACTGGCGCAACAACTTTACCTGCTGCGCGATACCCCTTATCCGGCCCTGTTGCGAAATCGGCTGACCACGTTATTGCTCTCGCTGGCACGCGCGATGACACCGCTGCTGCCTGACGACAGCGCCCCCGCTACTATCCACTCGCTGGTGGAGGCGTTATCTTCCCGCCAGCTACAGGCACTGCAACACGGCAGCGACGACCACATCATCAGCCGTCTGTACCAATACCTGTTACTGGGCGTATTGCGCCAGACCGACGACCCGGCCTGTTATCGTCGTGCGCTGGGGCATCTGTTCAGCCGCCAGTGCCTGAGCCTGACCGACTGGTTGAATGACGATGACCGGCAATGGATTGTGGCCCGAAGCCGCCAGTTGCTGCCCACGGACAGCCAGTTGTCGCTGGCAGAATTGCTCAATGGCAACCGGCAAGCCACCTTCTACCGCCTGTGCAGCGAGTTATTCTCGCTACGCATCAGCACCGACAGTGGCTGGCAACCTATCACCACGTACCGTATCCATCCGCTGTGTGCGGACGACGATGGCCCCTACGGTTTTCGGCTGACCTTTACCCTGCCGCCGGGGTTTGGGGCCGTCATCCCCTGTGACCCGGCGATCCACGGTGAGAGGTGGTGTTACCACGCCCCGGCGTTACAGGTGACCATGAAGCCGGAGACCCCTTTTTTCCCCTATTCGGTGTTTCGCCATTTTGTGCTCGGCCCGTTACTCCTCAACACAGAGGTCTCCGGCGTTCAGGCGATTCAGGTCTACACGCCGGAAGGCCAGGCCGACGCCAGCAAGGTGTTTTATCCCTTTGGCGCACAGCCCGTCAGCCAGTCCTCGCTGACGATCGCCTGCTACGAACTTGCCCAAAAGCAGGTACAGGACATCACGCTGACCATCGACTGGGCAAACCTGCCGGGCGGCAGCGACGGCTTTCGCCAGCACTATCAGGCTTACCCCGGCGATTACGCCACCACGCGTTTTAACGCACAGCTATCCGTACTGCGTGAGGGTGAATGGAAAGTCGTCAGTCACGATATCGCGCTGTTTGACGGCGAAGCGGGCAGCGATCGGTTGCGTTCCGACAGGCAGATTCACGCCTCGCTGAAGCAGGCGTTTCAGCCAAGCCGCCACGCCGTCGACGCGGATACCTTTCGTTTCGACAGTACCAGCCGCAACGGTCTGATTCGCTTGTCGTTGTGCGAACCGGAGCACGCGTTTGGCCACCAGCAATACGCGTCACTGCTGAGCCAGACGCTGATACACAATGCCAAACACCGTACGCCACTACCGCTGCCCAACCCGCCGTATACCCCGGCGATAAACCGGCTGACGCTCGGCTACCGCGCCTGCTCCCGGCTCACCCCCGGCCTACCCAGCCACACAGGGCACACCAGCCACACACCGCTGCCGGACAGCCATCTGCTGCATTTACATCCTTTCGGCTATGAAGTATTGTCCGACGATAAAGTGCTGTCCCCGATGCGTACCACCGACGAGGCCACCCGTAGCGTCACCTTTTTCCCCCGCTACGAGGATGACGGTAACCTGTTCATCGGCTTACAGGCCTCATCACCGGGTGGCATGCTGAACCTGTTTTTCCATCTCGACGATCAGGCTGCCCCCACCGCCATTCGCCATCGACAGGCGTTTCAGTGGCGTTATCTGGTGGATAACGACTGGCGCATTCTGCCGCCGCATCAGGTCATTGCCGATACCACCTGCGGCTTTATCACCTCCGGCATCATCACGCTGGAGATCCCAACAGAGATTAACGATCGGCACACCGTTATGCCGGATAAGCTCTACTGGTTGCAGGTCAGCACCCGCCAGGGCATCGGCGAGTACGCCAACTGCCTGCATGTCGCCACCCACGTGGTGCAGGCACATCGGCAATGGACGTCAGGGCAGGAAAACGATAACCCACCCGTGCCGCCCACCACCGCCTCAGGCTGGCAGGTATTGTCGCCACCGCCGGGGCTTGGCGGCGTCAGCCTGATGCTGCCAGTGCAGGGTGAAGCGCCGCATGAGTCCCTGCGCCAGTTCCACCAGCGCGTCAGCGAGCAGTTGCGCCACAAAGGACGAGCATTGACCGGCTGGGATTATGAACGGCTGGTGCTGCAACAGTTTGCGGATATCGAACAGGTGCGCTGTTTTCCACATACCCGTTTCGGCGTACCGGGTCATCATCCGGGGCATGTCCTGCTACTGGTGCGTCAGCGCCACCCAGCCTGTCAGCACCACCCCTGTGACGCGCGGCACACCAGCGCCGCGCTGCTGCACCGGATACAAAGCTGGTTGCAAACCGTCGCGCCGCCGGGGGCCAACATCGCGGTGCGTTCACCGGTGTACGACCGGGTTCAGGTACGCTGTAGCGTCGCGTTTCAGCCGGGACAGCACCCGGGGCAGGCATTGCGAACGTTGAACCGGGATATCTGCGCCTACCTCTGCCCGTGGCGCGAAGACAGCGTCAGCCAGGGCTTCGGTTCCCACGTGGCGCTACATCAAATCGAGTCATTCATCGCCCACCTCGACTACGTGCGTTTCGTAACCGCCTTTTCACTGGTCATCCTGCGTCAGGACACCCGCGATGAGTGCGATGACCCGACGACGGGCTGGTGGTTATCTGACAGTGCTGCGCCGTCGCACGATAACACCCGCGATCCCGCCGCAAACACCCCGAATCTGACCGGGCTAAGTCCGCGCTATCCCTGGAATATTATCCTGCCGGTTGAACAACACGCGTTGCAGCTCAGTACCGAGCTGCGCCCGCTTGAGCCGGAAAAAATCGGTATTGGCGATCTGGTCATCGGCGACAGTTTTATCACCGTCCGCTAACCCGCGATAACGGCACGGCCACGCGGGAGAAGCGACAAAAGGAGTAGGTCAGTGGCAAAACGAAATCGCGGCACCTTGAAAAACTATTTCCGTCAGGGCGCCATGCCGTCCGCCGAGCACTTTTCCGATTTGATCGACTCGTCAGTCAACAAAATCGAGGAAGGGTTCGATAAAACACCGGAACACGGGCTAAAGGTCGCCGCATTGGACGCCCACGCCAGACTGATGACGTTTTACCGCGACAGTGACCCCAGCCGTGAGTTGTGGTCAGTCGGCCTGCAACCGGACAGCGACCGCTTACAGATAGACCGCCACCTCAGTGACGGGCAGGAGGTGATGGACGACACCGCCCCCTTGCTGACGCTCACCCCGGAAGGGCGAATGGGCGTGAATACCAGCGCGCCGCGCCATGCGCTTGAGGTCAACGGAGTGATCGGCGCACAAGGCCGCGCCGGGGCGCAATGGGCAGAGACACTACCGGCTGATGGTCAGTGGCACGATATCACCCCAAAACTGGAAGGGTGCCAGGCGTTTGAAGTCATGGCCGGTGTGGGTATCCGCCATTCAGGGCGTTACGCGTTGCTCCACGCTATCGCCCTGAATACCTGCGCGCCCAGCGGTTTTCTGTTCAACTTTTTCGGCCACAAAAACCGTATCAACGCGCACCACGCCTATTACCATTCACGGGCTGACAAGCTGACATTGCGCTGGCTGCGCGACGATACCCCCACGCACGGTCATGACGGTATCCGCCCCTACCGGTTGCAGATTCGCACCCACACCAGTTACGGCGACGGCATCGTGATTCGCTACCACCTCACCCAACTGTGGCATGACGCCTACATGCACGACTGCCTGTTACCGGCGCAGGAGAAGTGAGCATGGCACCGTCGTCGTTTATTCCGAGGCAGACGGATGACCCGGACAACGTTGCCAGCCTGCTGCGCGACGGGCTGAAACTCGTGCAGACACTCAGCGGCAACCGCTGGACCGACTACAACCTGCACGACCCCGGCGTCACGCTGTTGGAACTGTTGTGTTTCGCACTGACGGACCTTATCTATCGCACCGATTTCGACATTGCCGATTATCTGACAACGCCTGACGGCCAGCTGGATTACGCCGCACAGGGGCTGATGCTGCCGGAGCAGATTTTCCCGGCACGCCCCTGCACCCGAGAAGATTACCAACGTGCGATACAAGACAACGTCGATGACGTCGAGCGCGTCTGGGTGACACTGGACGCCCAATGCCCGCAGTACTATCACCTTGACCTGCTGCTCACCGAGTCGGCCCGTCAGCGTTGCGAACACCATCCGGCGCTACGCGATGCCATCATCACGGCGGTCACCAAGGTTTACCACCGCAACCGCAACCTGTGTGAAGACCTCGCCGGGGTGCGCATCATCGACAGCCGTGGGCTGCGTCTGTACGCCGATATCAAACTGCAACGCCACGATAACGCCGACGCGCTGGCGGCGGACATTTACTTTCAGGCCGAACAGTGGCTGCGCGGCGACGACACCCGCGCCGACGAGATACCCGATAATGACCCCATAGCCCCGACCCGCGCCCTCTCGTCACTCTATACCCGGCTCATCAGCCTCGATGGGATTAGCCATATCCAACAATTGCGCCTGATCCCGCCGCCTGAACGGGAAGGGGCCTCCAACGCGCGTGCTGATCACCTCCGTTCTGATCATGTCAGCCCCGAACACTTCAGCCCCGGTGACTGGGTCCTGCTGCCGAAAAAGCACGATGACATTCACCTCAGGTTTACCCATCAGGGTTATCCCGTGCCGATTGACTTCAGCGCCATGAGTATCCGGCTGGTGCGACGGCAGGCGCAAAACGGTTCGCTGGGCGAGCAAATCCGCCGCCAGACCGACACCCTGACCCCGGTGCCACACGGCACCTGGCGCGCGCTGGCGGAGTATCATTCTCTCCAGTCGCTGTTCCCCCGCGTCTACCAACTGGACGCACCGCGTTTTCCGGCCGCGATGAACCCGCAGGAACACCGGCAGGTACAACAATTTCGTGGCTATCTGCTGCTGTTTGAACAACTGATGGCTAACTTCTGCGCCAATCTGGCTAACCTGCGTGACCTGTTTTCCCCGTCTATCGACACCGGGCGCAGTTACGCCTTTGGCTTGCTCAATGACAGCCAGTTTCGTGGGGTGGATGACCTCTATCCTGACGACGCCGCGACCCGCTTTCAGCACCTGCTGGCCGGTATCGACCACTACCCGGAACGCAAAGGTCGGTTATTCGACTATCTGTTGGCGTTATACGGCGAAACGCTGGATACCCGTTTATGGCGTCAGCTGGGCGAAACCCCGGATGACAGCGCGCCAGGCCCACTGTCACTGGAATATCCACGCCGGTTTATTCAGGCCATCGACCGCCTGACCCGCGATCGGGGCGCGGGTTTCAACCTGAGCCAGCCGATGACCCACCGGGAAAACCGGGGAGGATTCGCGCACCGTGTAGCACTCCTGCTCGGCATGGACGACGCCGCCGACTGGCCCTACAGCCAGACACTGGTCCGGCAGGGATGGCGGTTTATCACCGACGACGCCCTGCTGCACTGCACTGAGGGGCAGTCCCGCCTGCAATGGCTGGATCAACGCTCACTCGACAGTTTGCTTGATGTGCCGCTACGGGAAGCGCCAGAGCCGGGGAGCGCGGAGGAAGCCGCGACGGCGCGCGACATACAGGCACTCTGCGACCATCCCTTGCCAGCCACGCTGTTGCAGCACGGTGTCACGTTGGCGCATTACCGTATTTTGCCGCCACGCACCGGTAGCCGTTATCAGGCGCTGTTCCGGTTATCGTCAGCGACCACGCCGCTACACAGCGCACTGTGGCTCTATTTGGGCGACAGCAGCCGACCGGCGCAACTGGTGCACCTCGTTAATCAACTGCGCCGTCGGTTGATTCGGCTCAACCAGCAGTGCGAAGGGGTGTATGTGGTAGAGCACCTGCTGCTGCAACCGGCACTGCCGCACTGCTGTGAAGAATACCGCCCCGACCCGTTTCGCGGCCAGCTCAGCCTGATCCTGCCCGGCTACACCGCCCGGGGCGGCAACCCGCTGTTTCGAGGGCAGGCCGAAGCGTTAATCGCCCGCCAGTGCCCGGCGCACCTGCTGCCGCGCTGCCACTGGCTCGATCTCGATGCCATGCACAGCTTCGAAACCGCCTGGCTCACCTGGCTCGATGCTCGACGCCACGCCCCCGGTCAGCCCTTGTGCGACGAGGCCAGCGCCCGACTGACAGCGCTGTTGCACGACTGGCACACCCCATCGCCGTTTTCTCAACCAGAAGGACAGGACGCATGACGCAGCCACACCGGATCCATACCGCCAGCCTGACGCTCGACTTTTGCCATCCGTCCGAGGCGGAGCGGTTTGAGCGCGAGGCCCCACATCTGGTGCAGCACCAGCTGTTGCCATTGATCGACACGCTGTTTGATCAGTATTCGCCGCCGCATCAACTGTGGGTTATCGACCACCTGAACTGTGATTTGGGCGCACTGCCGGCATCAGATCTGGCCTCTGCGTTGCTGGCCGCACTGCAACAACAACTCACACAACAGCTCACACAAGCGCTGCGCGCGCAACGGCGGAACGTGAACACGCCAGATGACGGACATGAGGCAGAGGCCTCGGCCAGACAAGCCGTGCCACAAGCAGTACGGCAAGAAGAAGTACGACAAGAAGTACAACAAGATGTACTGGATGGCCCCGCCGCCCAATGGCGTCAGTTGGCGTTTTACCTGCAACACGGCGTGATGCCCTGGCATTACCCCAGCCGACAAGGCTGGTGGCGGGTGGATAACCACCGCCGTCACTGGCTGACCGAGACGGTGCGCCTACACGCTACACAGCTCAACCAGTTACTGAACGCCAGCCCCCACGCGGCAAGCCTGATCGCCCGACTGGTTTCGCAACTGCCGCTGAGCGCGCTCAATGGCTGGCTGGAACAGCTCTCCCCGGCCCATCAGGACATGGCGCTGCGCTGTCTGGCAGAACGGCCACCGCAGCGGGACATGCCTGCTGCGTTGCGGGGGCGGCTGCATCGCCACTGGCACCAACGCATCCATCAGGCGTTGCAGCAGCACCGTCTGCGCCAGGAATTACTCCCCGTCTGGTCAACACTGCTCGGCGAGCAGCGCCCCCGTTTTCTGCTGGCGCTGTACGCCTGCGGGCAACACGCTGATGTAGTACGCGCGATGGCACAGGCGTTAGATGACACCACCTTCAACGACCTGCTGATCCTACTGGCACCGCAGGCTCAGCCGTTCATCCAGCAGGTACTGAACCACCCGATGTGGCTCCGCCAGCCTGACGACGTCATCCCCCCGGCAGAACCACCCTACCTGTTGCGGGAATTCACCCTGCATTACCTGCTGGTACAGCGCGGCGGTCAGTTCAATAAACAGCGCTACATGGCCGGGTTGATTGGCCGTCTGGCGGCGCACCACAATAGGGAGCGCACCGAGGTACTGCAATCACTGTACCTGCATCTGGCCGCCTGGCCGGGCGACCGGGCGCTGAAGCAGCCGCTGTTGTCGTTACTGACCACGCTGTGGGAAGAAATCGCCGCACCCGCCCGGTCACTGCCACTGTTGTCCGTCCCCTTGTCAGGCGTTCAGCCGGTACAGTACCGTGCGACAACCCACGAGCGCGGTACACAAAGGCAAACCACCGCAGAGGCCTTCACCCCCGAATGGCGACAGCACTGGCTGGATGCCCTGCAACAGGCCGATGAAGCAGCGTTCCATCGGCTATGGCGTCACAGCGCACCGGCTGTGCTACTGATGTTACGCCCACTGTTGATCCACTGCGGTCAGCAAAGTCAGGTGCGCCAGCGCTGGGCGGTGCGTTTTTCCGCTGCCGCGCGCTATCGCCTGCTGACGTTGCTGGAACCGACTGAGGCCCCGTTTATTCGTGACCTGATGGCTGAGGTCAGCGCCAGCCAGTCGGCGATCAACGCCCACGCCGCCCACGCGCCCGGCGAACCGCTGCTGACACACAGCCTGTGGAGCCTCACTTTCAGCTATCTGCTGGTCGAGCGCGGCAGCGAGTTCAACCGCCACAGCTATCTGGAGGCGTTGCTGCGGCAACTGGCGGCACACCATAACCTGTCACGCCAGACGCTGGTTGAGGCATTGTTGCAGCACCTGCGCCATACCACCGCCGACAGCGAGGTACGCCGTTCGCTGCTGGCCCTGCTCAGCCGCTGGCAAGACAGTGAGCCGGGCGCACCGTCTCCGTCACCATTGCCGTCACCGTCACCGTCACCGTCAAAACAGAATCAACCGTCCGCCGGGCAGACATACTCGATCGAGGCTGATTTTCCGCCCCCGGCCGACCCGCTGCTCGATGCAGCCTGTTACCAATACCTGTACGATGTGTTGATCGACGGCTCACCGTCGCGTCGTTTTACACCGACGCAAGCGGTATCGGATACCCGTTATGCGGCCTCGTCCCCTGCGGGTGCCGACCTGCTGTACTGCCTGCAACAGTTACAGCGCCACCACCCGTTATTAATCCAACGCTGGCTGGCGGTATCCACACACCATCCCGCCAGTTGGTTGCGGCTGTGCGCCGCACTGCGCCCGTCACACGCCGCCCGGTTACTGGCGCTGTTGATCATGCTGCGCCAGCCATCCGCCAATCTGCGCCACCTGTCGGCGACGCTCGACACCGCCACCCGCCGCCTGAGCCTTGCCCAACGGCAGGCCTTCTACGGGCAGATGATCGAGACACTGGCGGCCAACCGCACACCGGATTGGCTGGCAATCCGTGATGCGGTCAGCCAGGCTGACTCAGCCACCAGCGTGACGACACCGCCACCGGCTTCAAACACCGTCGCCCAGACGCCACGCACTATTGATGAAGCCAATGCACTGGCGTTATTACAGCGGATAGCGGATCACGGCCCGGCCGCCGTCACCGAAAGCGACCTGAGCACACTCCCGGCAGCACTGGCACGCCTGCTGCCTGCACAGCCCGAGGCCATCCGCCGTTTACTGCTACCGGCGCTGCGCTCATCGACTCTTGGCGAACAACTGGCTGACAGACTCCCCGACACGCTGCACACCGCGTTACTGCTGCTGTTGCGCCGTCACGATTTCCTGGCGCTGTACCCATACGGCCGGTTGGTTACCAACCTCTGCTATCGCCATCTGGCGTACTATGATCCGGATAACTATGATCCAGCGAACGACAGGGCATCGTCGGTACTGGAAAAACGGTTCAGGCGGGCGCTGTACCACGCGTTGTTCGCCACCGACTCACCGATGGCTATCGCCGCGTTTATCCGCTATTTTCTTGACCAACTGGCGGCTGACTGGCAAACGCGCAGCCATCAGGCGTCACCGGCGGCGTTCTATCGTTTTCTACTGGAACAGGCACAGGCCGAGTGCTTACCGGCAACCCGCCTACTGGTCGAGCGTTTGCAACAGCTCATCACCACCGCCGGTCTGCATCAGGACACCCCACCCGCTGCACCTGCCGATATCGCCGATGGCAGCGATACCGGGCAACCCGCGGAACACCACAGCACAGAGGAGCCTTGCTCTGCCCCCTCCGATGCAGGCGATACACCGCTGCCTGCACTGGTAGCGCCCACACGCACGCCGGTTATCAGCGACTGGCAGGGTGATGACGCCCTGCGCACCGACGAACCGCTGTCTGTCGCCAACGCCGGGCTGGTGCTGGCCTCACCCTGGCTGCCTCGTCTGCTGGCACGGCTGGGGTGGGTACAAGACGGGGAATTTACCGCACCGGATACCCGCTATCAGGCCATTTACTGCCTGCAATATCTGGTCAGCCCGCAGCGCGACTATGCCGAATACCAGTTAGCGCTGAACAAGTTGCTGTGCGGGGTGCCGCTCAACGCGCTGCTACCACGGGCGATGACACCGGACACCGCCACCTGCGACACGCTGGACACGCTACTGGCCGCCATCCTGCAACACTGGAACGCGTTAGGTCACACCTCGGTAGAGGGCCTGCGTCAGACCTTTTTGCAACGCGAAGGCACCCTGTGGCGACAGGCAGATAGCTGGAAACTGGAAGTGGACCCCGGCCCGTTCGACATGCTTATCGACCGACTGCCGTGGGGATATTCGACCATCAAATACCCCTGGATGGACAGGCCGCTGCACGTGGTCTGGCGTTAAGCCGCCACGCCCTGTCGGCACCTGCTATCGACACCTGTTAAGGGAGTAAACCACCGTCATGAGGATTCACCGTTTTATCGTGCATCGTGCCATACCCGTACCACAGCGCGTCTTGCTGGGGTTAGTGGCCTGCCTGTGTGTACTGGCATTACCGCTCACGCCGATGGCCTCTGCCGCACAGCCGGAGGCGGTGTCTTCTCTGCCAGCAGACACGCCCACTGCCACGCCCACCTATGCCCAATGCCTTCAGGTGCTGGAACGGATGGACAGCCGACGGTTTACCCACATCACGCAGGATAAACTGGCGATTATCTACCACGATAATGACGACTATCAGCACGATTATCATCAGCCGGGGGACTACCTTGCCGATGGGGTGTTCGGCCCCAAAACCCGCAAATGGCTGGCGACGTTTTGTGGCGAATTCGACATCACGCCTGCGCCGAATCGCAACACCTTCGTCGAGGCGTTGCTGGTGTCGCTGGCTAAAGTGTCCGAGTTGGATCAACTGTTTCCTTACTGGCGTAGCCGGATGAGCGCACCGGAGCTGTTGCAGTGGCCGACACAGAAAACCATCGAGTTTCTTAGCGCGCAGGTGGAAGCAATGAACGCACCGTCTACGGAGGCCGCCCCCGTGGAGTACTACGTGCTGACAGAGGACGACCTGAGCAAACTGGCGGAGCGCAACGCCATTCAGAGCCAACTGGACGCACTGACAGGCCACCAGTTCACCAGCCCGGTAGAATTGAACAACGCGGTACGCCCGTTAATCCGTCAATTGCACGGTAATGAAGAGCAGATTTTGCGGCAAATTGTCGACGCCGTACCGGTCAACGCTGGCAGCGCTCAGACGCCCCTTGTTGCCACCTCCCCCGAGGGTACGCCACCTGGCGCGCAGGCCAGCGACGACAGCGCGGATACCCCGCCAGCTCTCCCGTCAGATACGCCACAACCCAGCGATGCCAATACGATGATGGCTTACTCGCTCAACCAGAATGCACTGGAGCTGGCTTATCTCGATCTCAACCTGGTATCGGTCGATAAGGATGCCCTGACGCAACTGGCAACACTGAAAAACATACCGTTTGCCGACCGTTACCAACTGACGGTCGCGCTGAAGCTGGCCGGGCTTGGCCGCCTCACTCGCCAGAGCTGGCAACGCATTATTGATATAGCCCGCAAAGACGGCGCGCCGTCAGCCACTCTGCCGCCGATGGTCTGGCGGGCATCGGCGGATTGCGGATGTGAAGACAGCGCCCCGAACATTAACGGCGATGACGCCACGTTCTACGGCTTTTATCCTTACTGGCAACCGCTGGCAGAAGGGCAAAGCCTGAATTTCCGCCAGTTGGACCGCATCGGGTATTTCTCTGCCGCCCTCCTGCCGGGGGGACGCGAACCACAACTGGTGTTGCCACCCAACTGGCGGAAAAACAAACCGTATTCCAACTTTATCCGACTGGCGCATCGTTATCGCACGGATGTCGACCTGGTAGTCTCCACGCCACGAAAACTGCCATCGGCAACGCTGGTCAGCCTGTTCACCCCCTCAGTGATTGCCCGCCTGAGCGCCAATGTGCAAACGCCGCTAGAGGACTGGATTAATGGCGCGAAACCCTGGCTGACTCTGGGTCTGGGGACGATTTACACCATGGCGGATGGCGTCACGCTAGACATCGACCTGACGCGGCTGACCACCCGCGCCGGTCAACAGGCGTTTATTCGCTTTGTACAGGCGCTGCGCAACGCGCTCACGCCCGCCGGACACCGCTTCAATCCACCGCCCCACTACGCCATCAACCTGATAGTGCCAGTGGAATTGCTGTTGAAGCGACAGGGATTCTATACGCTGGATAACCTGCGCGAACTGCTGCCGTATGTTGATCGGTTTATCCTGCAATCGGATCCACCCGATGGGGTCGGCGAACCGCGCCGGGCACGCGACCAACTAAACGATCTGCGCTACGCGTTAAGCCAGCAGCCACAGGACGGTATTGCCGACCTGTACCGCAAGATGGTGCCTATCCTGATTACCGACGCCAACCGCCAGCAAACGGCGGAGCTGACCGAACTGGTGCATTACAGTAGCTGGAACTTCCTCAGTGCGGCTTACTGGCCGCTGCCGCTTAACGACACCAGCCAACAGCTTATCAGCCACACGTATTACCCCAGCACCCTCCTGCCCGCGCCGCTGGCGCAGATAGCGGCCGTCGCCGATGCCATTATCGACGTCATCTGCCCTAATCGTTGGGTACTGCGCCTGATTCTGCTGATCACCTTTTGGGGCATTGTCATCACCGGGCTCGTCAGCCTGTGGCTGTTCCCGGTGCGCCGGGTGACCGAATCACTGTGGTTTGCGGGGTTTGTGGTGCTGTTTGCCGCAACGCTGATGCTGGCGCTGGTCGCGGATCCATACTGGCAGCAATACCAAACCTTGATCCTGCTGCTGTTCGCCGCCGTGGTAGTCGCCATCGCCATGCTGCAACGCGTGCGGAAAAACCGGCGGGATCGAAATCCGTGATGCCAGCCGCCCCCGCGCCAAAGAGAAACGGCCACACCGGCATAACGACAGGCCTACGACGTCATCCCTCGCACCGATTCCCTGATAACCAGGTGACCGGCCAGTTCGATGCGCTGGGCGATGCCAAGGTCCTGTGCAGGCAGCAGTTGTTGGGTCAGCAGGTGCAGCGCCGCACGCGCCATCTCTTCAAATGGCAGGTGTACCGTGGTGAGCGACAGCGGCAGCATGTCGAGCGGCAGGATGTCGTCCATCCCCATCACCGAGATATCCTGCGGTACCCGCAGGCCGTGCTGGCTGAGCGCGTCGGTCACCCCGATAGCCTGATTGTCAGCAGCGCAGAAGATAGCGGTCACGCCCAGTCTGTCTGGATGGCGCACCAGCCAGTCGAGCAACGCGTCACGGGCAGTCAGCGGTTGAAAATCCGGCAGCGACAGAATCAGGCGCTCATCCAGCGCGATGTCAGACTGCGCCAGCGCACTACGATAACCACGCTCACGCTCGCGGATAGTCTGGCGTGAAGGCCAGGTCAGGTGCAGGATGCGGCGATGTCCTTGAGCTATCAGATAGCGCACCGCCTCCGTCGCCGCATAGTAGTTCGCGGGCATCACGGTGTTAAGCCGCATGGTCGGGTCTTCACCGTTGATCAGTACCGCCGGTACGCCGCTTTCCGCCACCGCGTTCAGCAAGGTGGGGTGGTCGTCATTGACGATCAGGATAGCGTTAGCCTTGCCAGCCCGCAGCGCCTGCAACAGTTGTTGCTCGTTGATGCTGTCCGGTTCGCCGACAAACGGACTCAGTTGGATGTTGCGCTGCTGGCACAGGGTTTTTAGCCGGTTGATTAACGTCAGCGACACCAGATTGATATCACTTTCCAGCATCAGATTACGCGGTGTAGCCAGCATAATATGCCGTAGCGGGTCTGGAGCCTCGAGCGCTTTGCCCGTCTTATGCAGCGGATACCCTTGTTCGGTGGCAATCGCCATAATCTGCTGGCGCACGCTGGCACTAATCGGCGCGGTGCCGTTCAGCACCCGTGACACCGTACTGATCGAGACACCCGCGCGCTCGGCAATATCCTTGAGCGTCGTCATTTATTTCATTCCTGTGTTGGCAATACCGGTGGTGATGTATTTTTGCAGGAACACAAACACCGCCGTCACCGGCAACAGCGAGAGCATCGTCATCGCCAGAATATAGTGCCACTGCACCGAGAACTGCCCCTGAAACGCATTCAGACCGATTTGCAGCGTAAAATTGTCCTGGCTGGACAGCACAATCAGCGGCCACAGGAAGTCGTTCCAGCGCCAGATCACCGAGAAGATCGCCAGCACCGCCAGCGCCGGTGCGGTCAGCGGCAAAATGATCTTCCAGTAAATGCGAAACTCACTGGCGGCGTCGATACGCGCCGCTTCGATCAGCTCATCCGGGATCGTCAGCATGTACTGGCGCAGCAGGAACACCCCGGTAGGCGTGGCGATCGTCGGGATGATCACCCCCCACAGGTTATCGCCCATCCGCAGGCCGATCACCACCAGAAAGGTCGGCACCATTACCACCGACAGCGGGATCATCATGGTAGATAAAAAGAGCGTTAATACCGTGCCACGCCCACGAAACTCGTATTTCGCCAGCGCGAAGGCTGCCATTGAACTGAGCAGCAGCGTCAGCAGCGTTGCCATCACCGTCACGAACACGGTGTTTTTCAGGTAGGTGGCGAAGTGGAATTTCGACAACGGCGTGGTGTAGTTATCGGTTTCCAGATGCAGGGTTTTCTGCGGTGTCAGGTTCTGCACCGGAACCCGCACCACCTCTTGCGGCGCTTTCGGGTCCACCATTTGTGCCAGCAAACCGATACGCCGCACCATCGCCAGCGTTTTGCTGCTGCCGTCGTCCTGCTTCGCCTGCCACAGCTCCAGTGGTTTCGGGTAGTCTGGCAGCGTAACGGTACTGGCGGCCTCCGGCAGAAAACTGGGCGGGAAACGGTTGATTTCTGCCGGTGTTTTCAGCGATGACATCGCCGCCCACATCACCGGAATCAACACCAACAAGGTACCGACCACCAACCACACCCAGCTCATGATGTCGGTGATGTGAATCCGCCCCGGATAACGGGTACGGGTAAGAAACGAGATGATCTTCATGCCGCTGACTCCCGGTTATTTTTTGCCTTCCAGACGGCGGGTGAGCAGAAACTGCAACGCCGTCAGGATCATCAGCACCAGCCCCATCAACACCGAAGCCGCCGATGCCAGCCCATACAGTGACGCATTAGACGAAAACGCGGTCTGATAGATGTACTGCACAATAAAGTTGTTGGCCGTCCCTGGCCCACCGCCGTTGGTCAGCACCCAGGCTTCATCGAAAATCTGCACGCTGTTGATGGTCAGCAGGATCACCACCACCAGAATGTTGGGTGCCAGCAACGGTAACGTCAGAATATAGAAACCGCGCCAGCGTGAGGTGCCGTCCACCGCCGCCGCTTCATAGATATCCCGAGGGATCGCCTGCAACCCGGCCAGCAGAATCAGGGTATAAAAGCCAACATGAAACCACACCGACACGAACACCACCCAAAACCGCGCCAGCGATGGCTCCAGCAAAAAGGTGACCGGCTGGCCGCCCAGTGACGACAACACCAGATTCAGCAACCCGTTACGGTTCAAAAACCACTGCCACACCAGCCCCACTACCACCGGTGACAGCAACACCGGATAGAAGAAAATGGCACGGAAAAAGCCACGGGCGATGATCTTGCGATTGAGGATCAGCGCGGTGACCAGCGCCACACCGAGCGTGCAGGTCACGTTAAAAAAGGTGAACGACACCGTGTTGTAAATGCCGGTCCAGAACAGGTCCTGCTCGCAAGTCGACGGCACCGTATACTGCTCACAGCTCAACAGGGTGGAAAAGTTCTGCAACCCGACGTAGGGACGGTCCCACAGCAGGATATTGGTCCCCCCGGTGAAGGCGTAGCACACCGCCAGCAGGATCGGAATAAACACGAACACGGCAAACAGCAGCATGTTCGGTGCGATGAAAAACCACGGCATCACCCGGCGGCCGCCGAATTTTTGCAGCAGGTTGACGGACTTTTCCACCGGTGTGACCAGGGTATCCACCAGCGATGAGCCGGGCTGAATCAGCGATTTTCGGTTCATGGTTGTCTCCTGCGATCAGGCGAGTTGTTCGGTCAGACGCGGCAGTGTCTGGCCGCTCTCGGCGTCAAACAGATGGCAATAGGCCTCTGGGAAGCGGACAAACACCAGTTCCGCCGTACGGAATTCGTGATGCCCCGGCAGGTGCACGATGATCTCATCTTCAATACCGGCGCAGCGGCCATAGATGAAGGTTTCATGCCCCATCATTTCGCAGCGGTCGATGCACAACGACACCCCCTCGTCATGCTCGCTCACCAGTTGGCAATGCGACGGCCGAATGCCCAGATCCACCGTTTTACCCTCTTCGCCACGAAACGGCAGGCGCAACAGCGTGCCGGAGGGACAGCGAACCTCCACGCCGTCATCCGAGGCGCTGCTGATGGTGGCGCGGAACATATTCATGCGCGGCGAACCGATAAAACCCGCCACAAACTTGTTTCTCGGCCGATTGAACAGCTCCAGCGGCGTTCCCACCTGTTCGATACGTCCGCCATTGAGCACCACGATGCGCTGCGCCATGGTCATCGCCTCAACCTGATCATGGGTGACATAAATCATGGTGGTGCGCAGCTTCTGGTGCAGTCGGGTCAGTTCGCCACGGGTTTGCACCCGCAGTTTGGCGTCAAGGTTGGATAAAGGTTCGTCAAACAGGAACAGGTCCGGGTCACGCACGATGGCGCGGCCGATAGCGACACGCTGCTGTTGCCCGCCGGACAGCGCCCGTGGTTTGCGGTCCAGATACGGCTCCAGCCCAAGCATGCGGGCGGCCTCTTCAATGCGCCGCTCGATTTCATCTTTCGGGAAATGCAGGTTTTCCAGCCCGAACGCCAGGTTCTTGCGCACCGACAGATGCGGATACAGCGCGTAAGACTGGAATACCATCGCGATTTTCCGCTCCGCCGGGCTGAGATCGTTAACCCTGCGATCGCCAATCCACAGATCGCCGTCGGTGATGGGCTCCAGACCGGCGATCATCCGTAATAGCGTGGATTTGCCGCAACCGGACGGCCCGACGAATACCATGAATTCCCCGTCGCGGATCGTCAGATCCACGCCTTTGATAATCTGTATTGATCCATAGCTTTTATGGACGTTCTTCAGTTCCAGACTCGCCATCACCGTTTCCTCAACCTGTTTCTGTTTTCAAACCCAGCTCTGTTTTTCAAACAGAATGTCGCTGCGCCAGCAGCATCAGCATGACCAGCGCCTGGCCGTAAGGCACCGCGACATTGGGGATATCACGATAAAACTGCAGGTCGTGGCCCATCGCGGTGCCGTCTGACACCCCTTGCACCACACCCTGTTCATCGATTTGCGCCATCACCGCCGCCAGCCCGTTATCCAGCACCTCCTGCGGGAAATCTGCCAGCATGCCAAGCTGACGCGCGGTCAGGATCCCGGCGATAAAACCGGCGCTGGCAGAGGTTTCCAGCGGTGAGTCGGGATCGTTGAGCAGCGTGTGCCACAACCCGGACTCGTGCTGACAGAGCGCCAGCGCACGGGTCTGCTGGGTGAGGATCGCCTCCAGCGTGCGGCGTACCGGTGCCGACAAGGGCGAATCCGTCAGCCAGCACATCTCCGGCAGCACCAGCGTGACCCAGGCGTTGCCGCGCCCCCAGAATGCCCCGGCGTAGTGATGGCGGCCCAAAAACGTCCAGCCGTGGTACCACAACCCGGTGGTGGCATCGGCCAGATAGCGGGCGTGGGTCAGCAGTTGGTATTCCGCTTCTTCCAGCAGTTCACGACGTTTGAGCACCCCGGCGCTGACCACCAGAAACAGCCCGGCCATGAATAACGTGTCATCCCACAGTTGTCCGGTGTTGGGGCGTTCTTTCACCGTATGCTGGAAACCACCGTCTTCGGTTTTCGGCAAGGAATGCAGCAGCCAGTCGGCCCACTCCGCCACTGCTGCCAGCCAGTGCGGTTTGGGGTTATCACGACACAACAACGCCAGCACTAGCATCGGTGCCGTGGAGTTGATTTGTCGTGGCGGCAACCCGGCCTGTAATTTTTGCTCATACCACTGTTCGAGCGCCGCCAGCATGGCGCTATCCTGCCGCTGACGCGCCAGTTTCCAAAAGCCATACAGCCCAACGCCCACCTCCCAGTCCCATTCTTCAAACTGGATGGTCAGCGTCTCATGGGTAGGTTCGCCATCGGTCACGCTGTTGATAGCCTTCAGGCGACAGAACGCCAGTGCGACCTTGTCCAGCAGCGCATCGATCGGCTGACTGCCAGCGGATCTGTTGATTGATTGTGTTGTCATGTTACCGATCCTCCTCGGTACGCTCAGGCATTACCGACACCGTGTCGGGAAAGATGAAAGGATGATGATTAACTGTAAAACCCTGTGCGGGATGCCAGTGCATCAGGCCGTATTCCGGGTCATCAAACGCGACGCCGCCGTCATCCGCCCATTGCGCCTGACGGTGGCGGAAACGGTCTATAAACGCCTGAAAATCCGCCGCACCCTGGCCGCTGTCCACCGCGATGTACCAGACATTGCGCTCACCCACGGCGCGCAGTTCACTATCCGGCTGCCCGCCGTCCGGCGTATGGGTCTGTAGCCCCGCCGGGTTATGCAGCGCCGCGTAGCCGTTACCGCCGCGCACAAAACACCAGTGCGACTCCACCACCACCTCGTCCAGTGCGGTGCGCGGCAGGTAAAGGTGGGTCCAGCGGCGGAGATCCTGCTGCAAATCGAAGACAATCCAGGCACGATTGCGATGCTGCATCACGTGCGGCAGGCGGCCATTCCCCGCCCAGTACGACGGGCGGTGTACCCCGTCGGGGCGATCTTCACCGGGATGGTTAACCCACAGTCGGGCGGCGTAATGACGACCCAGACGAATATCCAGCACATGCTGCTGATGCCCCGGCTGGCTGGGGTGGTGATCAAACACGGAAGAAAACGCGACATCCGGCTGTTTCCAGGCAATGACGCGGGCACTGCGGTTCAGCCCCTGCACCCAGCGCGCCTGCGCGCCCTGAGGTGACTGCCACTGGGCGATAGCGTACGTTTCATCGGGCGGTTGGTACTGGCTCAGGCACAACAGCGGCAGCGCCGCACAATGCGGAATCAACCACCCTTCGCCCCAGACCAGCGCACACAACCCGGACAACTCGGTCAACATGCCGGAGCGCAGCTCTTTATCGTAAGCCCGCCCCATGGTGCCAACCGCCACACCGTTTTGGTGTATCCAGGCAGTCATCAGCATAATACGGTCAATCACCGTGCGGGCGCGGGTGCGCAGGCTGTCATCGCTGGCCAGTTCGGCTAATGCCACCAGTCCAATCAGATCAATGGGGTAATACGCCGCAGAGTTCCACTCCACTAGCCCGTGCTCCAGAATGGCGTCAAACCATTTGTCCAGGCGCTGATGGGCGATAGCCTGCTGTTCGCGCCCCCGACGGCCGCTGCACACGAACACCTCATCAGGAAAGTTTTGCCCGGCCAGATATTGTGCGACATGGAAACAGAGACAGTGGTTTTCACTCCAAAACCACATGGTGTCGTTGCCCGGTTCGTCTATCCAGTAACGAAAGCCCAGAATCGCGCTGCGCACACGCCGCCAGTCATGGGCCGCCAGTCGCTGACCCTGATAGCGTTGCCACAGCCAGATAAGTGGTACCAGTTGAAAATCGGCGCAGTCTTCCCGGCGGCTGATTTTATGCAGCGCCTGATTGAGCGCAGGCATGATGCGGTCCGTCCCTTCGCCCGTGGCAAAGGCGGCCAGCACCCGACCGATGCGCTCGAAACCGTGCAACGCGATGTGGCGTAACAGGTAATCGCGTCTGGCCGCCAGTGTCGACAGCGCGGGCGTGGTGTGCATCGACATCGTTTGCGTTGGCAAACGACCGAAGCTCAGGCTGCGCGTCAGGGTGATGCCGTGGCACACGACACGACATACCACATCGTAATACCCTACCAGCCCATCCGGCAGTGTCACCTGCCAGCCGGTATTCCCCGCCGCCAGTGTCGACTGCTGCTGCCAGGGGGGTACCGATTCGTTGACGTTACACAGCAGATGGTGGTGCAGCTCGACCGTTTCCGGCAGCGGTATGTCGGTACGCAGGGCCAGCTCGTCGCCGTCAGTCAGGTTATCAACCAGCGACACACTGTTGAGCCAGCGGTCCAACGCCCACATGCGCTCACTACAGGCCGCATCCGGCGCAACCTGCCAGCGTAGCGGCCTTTCACCGACATAGCGCAGGCTGAACAGATAGTCGGTATCACGCTCACACAGCTCTTCAGCATGCACCACCAGCGTATTCAGCCCCAGTTGCAAGGGCAGCGTCAGTTCGCATTGCTGCTCGGTGTTACGGCTAAACGGTGTGAAACGGCAAATCTGCTTGCCATTGAGCCATACGGTTACGCCACCGCAGGTAGACAGCTGGAAAGGGGCCGCTTGCAGGCTGTCGCTATGCACATAGCAACGGGCGAAGCGTTGCACATGGGCGGGGCACGGCCAGAAATCGCTGAAATTGACGGACTGGCTATCATCGCCACCGCTCCACAGCGTGTGAAAACGCAATGATTCCGGCAGGCTAATCGCACGGGGGGCCGTTTCCCGCAGAAAACGCACCCGACAAGGCAATACGCCGACATCGACAAAGCCATTAATAAAACGATAGTTAACATTATCCGGTAACGTATCCGGTTCTGCAGGATAATCACTCTCCTCCAGCTCGGTAATCATAAACCGGTTAATCACACTATTTTTCTTTAACACCCAACCGATATTCATGGCGATTCCTTGTTACCGCACAAAGGTATAAATGAAATAGCAAAAATGTATTATTCAATAAGAAAAAACTAATAACCCAGAAATACCTGAAGGTATTTATTTGCACTATTGTGGTTATTTGCACTATTACTGTGCGCCCTCTGCCGTTATTTGGCGCAGTGCTATTTTCCACTGCCAGTTTACGACGCTTTTTCACTACCCGGCTCAGTATAAGCACGCAATTAATGCAAATTTGCATAATTAGGCAATTTGCACTTAACATCGTATTTTTGCATTATAGAGTAAATTATCGCGTGAACAATATGCGATTCTTATCACAAAAAGACGTTGACTCAGCGTACTATCGAAATATATTTAATATGCCTCACAGAAAAGAACACCATTTTTGTTCATGATAAGCCGCTGAATGGCTTATTCATGCAAATTTGCATTCACGTTCTAGGGTCGTCGAAATAAACCTGGAATCATCGGTCAATAATGCCAATGCACCTGCAACCTGACCCATGACGGGTCAGCTATTTATAATGGGTGGGAGAGAATGATGAATCGCTATCAGCACGCACTGTTATTTTCCTTCATGACGCTGGGTGCCATTGCCAGCAGCCATGCCTTCGCTGAAAAAACACAGATTACCTTTTTATACAGCGACGACGACCCGGAACTGGTCCATTTCATGGAACAGAAAGTGAAGACGTTTTCACAACATAACGATCATATTGACGTGAATTTTGTCAGCACCGGTTATAACGCGCTGCAAACCCAGTTGCCGATGCAACTGGCCGCCGGTCTGGGGCCGGATATCGCCAAAACCACCCAGATGGGCCTGCTCTCCTACACCCTCGACCTGCGCCCTTATCTGGCGGACCCAGCCGGATTTGAAAAACGCTACGGTGCTGGTATTGAAAAAATCATGCGTATCAAAGGGGTGCACAAAGACAACGCCCTGCCGGGTTTTGTCGCCTCCTGGACGGCCGACTTACCGTTCGTTAACGTGACGCTGTTCCAGCAAGCCGGTGTGCCACTGCCGCAACCGGGTTACACCATGGAACAACTGATGCAGGCCTCAAAACAGGTCGCGGCCAAAACCGGTGTCACCATTCCTTTTACCATTGACCGCAGTGGCTTTCGTTTCTCCGGCCCGGCGTATTCCTACGGTACCCGTTACGACAAAGATGGCCTGATTAACTTCCCCGACGCGGCCGCACAGGCGTGGATCAAAGACCTGAAACGCTGGTCAGACGAAGGGATTTTCCCGCGTGAAATGTGGGGAGCGGCAGGCGGTGGACAATACAAGAGCATGGCGGACGACTTTGTGAACGGCAACATCGTCACCTATTTCTCCGGCAACTGGCAGTTAAACCAGTTCAGCAAGCAAATCGGCAACGGCTTCGACTGGAAAATGCTCCCTGCCCCCTGCAAGGAAAAATGTATTTCAATGGGCGGTGCCACCTTTATTATGCCGTTCAAAACCAGCAAGCATCCGAAAGAAGTGGCGGAATTCATGGAGTGGCTGGGTAGCGATGCCATTCAGCGTGAAATCGCCGAGCGCTTTAATATTATCGTCGGTGCCGATATTCCCGACCTGCACTATCAGACCAAGGATCAGCACGTGATCGACGGTCTGAATACCGCACGTGCCGAAATCGCCAAAATCCCGGCGTATGTCTTCGACTGGGAAAAAATGGAAAGTCTGGGCGGCAATGAACTTTACCCGATTATCCTCACCCGCTTTACGCAGTACCTAAACAATCAGGTTTCGTACGACGAGTATCTGCGCCTGACGGAAAACGACGTGAAACGGCTTAACCAGACGATTGCCGCCAACCGGCAGCAACAGAAAGCACAGTAACGGTATGACACATCCACTCCACTGGTTCCGTTGCCGCTCAATGGTGACGTCCCGTTTGACTGGCAGACGGAATACACGTTCTGCCAGCAACGGTGGCCGGATGAAGACCGCTTTCTGGTTGTCACCGGCACCTTCACCCGGCTGCTATGCTGGCGGCAGGGTCGGTTGCAGCACTATGGCGGCAACCTGTTTCCCGTGGGCGACCCGGCCAGTCAGGCGCGGCTTGGGTTGTGGGGCGTACAAGCCATGCTGCAAGCCGTCGAGGGCATGACACCGCTCACCCCGCTGGTCAATACCTTGTTTGCCCGTTTCAATCACCAGATTGAGCAGGTTGTCGAGTGGTCAAAGCAGGCCCAGGCCAGTGACTACGCCACGCTGGCGGTCGATATCCTCGCCCACCCTGCCGACCCGCTGGCCGTAGCGCTATTACAACGCTGTGCCCACGAACTGGCGCTACTGTTACGCTTGCCAAACATCGCAGAACACGCGCCGGAGCAAATCTGCTTTAGCGGTGCGCTTGCCTCGGCGTGTCTGCCTTACCTGAGCCAGGAGGCCCGTTCATGACCGCCACACCGTATACCGGGGAAGCACTTTATGCCGGTGTTGACGGCGGCGGCACCGGTTGTCGGGCGCGCATTTATCGGGCTGACGGCACGCCACTCGGACAGGGTGTCGGCGGTCGCGCCAATCTGTTACTGGGCGTGGAAACGGTACGTCACGCGGTGGATGAGGCGTTGTTGCAGGCGCTGGAGCACAGCGGACTACCGTCGCAGGATCGCGCGCGTTTACACGTCGGCCTGGCGCTGGCCGGTGCCGAACATCGCCGCGCTTATCAGGCATTTCTGGCACTGCCTTCTCCTGATGCCGCACAGATACTCAATACCGATGCGCTGGGTGCCTGTCTGGCGGTGAACCGGGGGAACGACGCCGGGGTCGTGATCGCCGGAACCGGCTCTTGTGGTTTGGCCTGGCATCAACGCACCATCACCGCCTACGGCGGCCATGAGTTTCCGATTTCCGATCAGGGTAGCGGCGCGCGTCTCGGGCTTGCGGCCCTGCAACACCTGTGGGGTGTCAGACAAGGCTGGGCTACGCCATCGGCGTTAAGTCAGCAACAGACGCTGCCGTTTGATAACGACGCGGACGCAGCGACCTGGCTGAATCAAGCCAGGCCGGGTGACTACGCCCGTTTTGCCCGGCCGGTGTTTGACTGCGCCCGTCAGGGCGATGCGCTGTCAATCAGCCTGCTGCAACAGACCGCCCGCGAGGTGGAAGGGTTGCTGGCCGCCGTGGCGACCCATGATCTGCCCCGCCTGTCGCTAATGGGCAGCATCGGGTTGCATATTCGCCCCTGGCTGACGGAAAGCTGGCAACAGCGGCTGTCGCCACCTGATGGCGATGCACTGGACGGCGCACGGCTGATTGCACTGCACGGCTACGCACTCTATACCTGATGCATTCGTGATGCCTGATGCCAGTTCTGGCACTACAATACCACCGGTTACACCGGTATATCTCGCGCCTGACGCTGGTTTGCCCAGCGCAGGCACAGCAACGGCAGCGGCAACGTCATCGCCAGCAACAGCCACACCAACGCATACACCGCATCGACCCCGTCGTTTTGCAGGTTGATGTACAGCTTCACCGGAATACCCTGCGGAAAATAAGCGAAAATCATCACGATACCGAATTCGCCCATCGCCCGAACCCAGGCAATCGCAACCGCGGCCGCCAGACCAGAGGCGGCCTGCGGCATGGTCAGGTAAATCAGGCGTTGCCAGGCGTTCGCCCCCAAAATACGCCCGGCCTCGTCCACCGAGGGCGGTATGTTGGCAAAAGCGGAACGGGCGGCAGTAATGAAATACGGCAAAGCGCCGTATACCTGTGCGACCACGAACGCAGCCGGATTATTGACCAACGCCAGCCCTACGCGGGATAACAGCACGCCGATAGGGCTGTACGGCCCGTATACCGAGACCAGCAGAATCCCCATCGCCAGCGGCGGCGTTAGCAGCGGGATCATCACCAACAGCTCCACCAGCCAGCGACGGCGAGAACGGCTCGCACGTGCCAGCCAGAGCGCCACCGGTAACCCCAGCACGATAACCAACGCTATCGCCAGCAAACCGAGGCCAACGGAAACAGCGATAGCATCGCCATCGCCCCATGCCAGTTGAAAATGATGCCAGGGAGTAATGCCGAGCAGCGTGACAAACGGTACCGCCAACAGCAGCAAAGCGGGTATCGCCAGCCAGAACGTCATCGTCGGCTATTTCGCGGCGTAAAGCGCCGTCCCTTTCGGTACGTCATAGCCGTTCTGGTGAAATAGCGCCTGCCCCTGCGGGCTTAACATGAAGTTGACGAATTGTCGGGCCTGCGGCGCATCGGGTGCGTTCTTCAGCACCGCGGCGTAAAACACCAATGGCTGAGTGTGCAATACCTGATCCTTGCCAGCACTGTCTTTGATGGTGAAACTCACGGTGTCGTACCACTGTTTTGACATCGCCGGGTTACTGAGGTTGATTTCATCAGGCAGTGTCACGTATGGCAGTTTGGCGGAGCGTACCGCGCTTTCATAACCGGAGGTGGCGTCGATCTGGCCTGACTCCAGCCGGGTCAGCAATCCCCCTTCCATAAAGACCTGCGCCGGGTTCTGTACCTCACCGAGCGCTTTTTTCGCCGCCTCTGGCTGGTGGTAATACTTCTCGGCCAGCAGCATGGTGAACACGATATTCTGCCCCTGCGGGTCGTTATACGGGTCGGTACGGCCAAATTTTAGCGATGTATCCTGCAACACCGCCAGCCAGTCGCTGTTGTGGGCCTTATCCGAGGCGGCCAGTCTGGCAGCGAACGGGCTTTTCGGGTTATAGGCAATCACCATGCGGGTACTGGCAACCGGTATCGCCTCGTCAATCAGCCCGGCCTCTTTCAGGATCTGCATCGGCCCCGGCGTGATAGACACGAACACATCTGCCACCACCTTCTTACTGGCCAGCAGACGCGCCATACCATATGCGCCTTGCCCCTGCCCTTGATAGGTCAGATGCTGTTGTTGGGCAAACGTCGGCCCCAGCGCCTTGTCCATTACCACGCCCATCGACCCGGCGTAGGTTAGCTGAATTTTATCCTGCGCCTGTGCTGCCTGACCTGCCAACAATGTCGCCACCAGCACGGCGACGCACGAGTACGTTATCCGGTTGCTCACACTCACTCCATTCGTTATATAAAAAAATGCACAACGAGAATCCTCCTGAATATGGCAAATTGAAAAAATAAAATGCGACAAAATATGTAATCCCGCAGAGTCACTCACCCACCTTGTCGCGACAGGCAAAAGAGGAGCGAGCAGCGACATCCCCCACTCAAACGCTGATCTGAGACCTTCCTCGGCTGTACACGCCTCATCCCCTGCCGCCGCAGAGGCCCTGACACATTTTCTTACCTCTCATCGACTGGCATAAAACCGTTATGTTATATTATAACGATTCTGATGGAGGATACTGTGACCAGTCTTTACGCTTTTTCCGCTGTGGCCCGGCTGGGTATCGCCGGTGTGTTGCTGGTGCTGTTATGGGGTTTGATTTCCTGGGCGGTGGCACTGGCATGATCGCATTACATTCACTGACATTTGGTTATTCGGGCCAGCCCCCGCTGGGTACGCTGGACGGATGCTTTGACAGCGGCTCGCTGACCGCCATTATCGGCGCGAACGGCGCAGGCAAATCCACCTTGCTTAAAACACTGGCCGGTCTATTGCCACCACTGGGCGGTCATTTCTGTATGGCACCGCAGGCGCGACGCCAGTTAGGTTACCTGCCCCAACTGACTGAATTTGATCGCCAGTTTCCACTGAGCGTTAACGACCTGGTGTTGATGGGGTGTGTCCCGCATTGCGGGATGTTCGGCCGTATTTCCGGTGCGTGGCGAAAAAAAGCCACCGACGCGCTGGATACCGTCGGCATGGCGGAATTCGCACCGGCGCACATCGGCACGCTTTCAGGCGGCCAGTTACAGCGCGTACTGTTTGCCCGACTGCTGGTGATGCAGTCGCCGGTTATTCTGCTGGATGAACCCTTTACCGGTATCGACGCTCAGACTACCCGCACCCTGCTGGCCGTTATCCGACAACTGCATCAGGAAGGACGCACCATTCTGGCGGTGTTACATGACCTGGAACAAGTGGAAGCCCACTTTCCCCGCGTACTGATGCTCAGTGCGGAAGGCCCCCGGTGGGGCGAGAGTCCCGATGTACTGCATACCCCCACGGCCGTGGCCACGCCGCCGCAACTGAGGCTGGTGCCATGACGTTACTGCATCTGTTGACCGAGCCATTTGGTGATTTCGGTTTTATGCGTCGGGCGCTGGTGGGTTGTCTGGCGCTGACCCTGAGTGCCGCGCCGCTCGGCTGTTTTTTACTGCTGCGCCGTATGAGCCTGATCGGTGATGCGCTGTCCCACGCGGTGTTACCGGGGGTGGCGATCGGCTACCTGATATCGGGCATGTCGCTGGTCGCTATGGGGGTCGGCGGTTTCATCGCCGGGCTGGCGGTGGCCATGTTGTCTGGCGTGGTTAGCCGCCATACCGAACTGAAAGAAGACGCCAGTTTCGCCGGGTTTTACCTTGGTTCGTTGGCACTGGGCGTCACGCTGGTATCGCTACGCGGCTCCAGTGTCGACCTGTTGCATGTGCTGTTCGGCTCGATTCTGGCTATCGATGCCAGTGCGCTTATCACCATCGGCACCATCAGTTCCTGTTCGGTGCTGGTACTGGCGTTGATCTACCGGGCGCTGGTGATCGAGTCGTTTGACGTCACCTTTCTGAAAATTCTGTCACGCCGGTCGCGGGCGCTGATCCACGGTCTGTTTTTGTCGCTGGTGGTGCTCAATCTGGTGGCGGGCTTCCAGTTACTCGGCACGCTGATGGCCGTCGGCATGATGATGCTACCGGCCGCCTGCGCCCGCTTCTGGAGTCAACGTCTGCCCATCATGCTGCTGACGGCGGTGGGCATTGGTGCCTGTGCCAGCCTGGTGGGGTTGACCTGGTCTTATTACGCTGACTTGCCCGCTGGCCCGGCAGTCATTCTTACTACCACGCTATTTTTCTGCTTTTCGGTACTGTTTGGTTCTAATGGCGGCATGTTGCGCACACGTCGCTGACACATCATGGTTTTGCATGGCAACGAGATGAAGGGGAAAAGATGAAACGTTCCATTTTGGTTATGACACTGTCCAGCCTGTTACTGAGTCCACTGGCAATGGCGAAAGAATTGAATGTGGTGGCAAGTTTCTCGGTACTGGGCGATATGGTCAGCCAGATTGGCGGCCAATACGTCCACGTCACCGATCTGGTGCAACCGAATGGTGACCCGCATGAATTCGAACCGTCGCCAAAAGACAGCAAAACCCTGTCACAGGCGGACGTCGTCTTTGTCAGCGGACTGGGGCTGGAAGGCTGGCTGGACCGTCTGGTAAAAGCCTCGGGCTACAAAGGTGAGGTCATTACCGCGTCCAACGGCATCAAAACATTGAAAATGGAAGAAGACGGGAAAACCATCACCGATCCGCACGCCTGGAACAGCATGAAAAACGGTATCGTCTATGCCCACAACATCGTCAGTGCCCTGGTCAAAGCGGACCCGGAACACGCCGACGATTACCGTAAACAGGGCGACAGCTACATCCAGCAGTTGCAACAACTGGATAATTACGCCACCCAGACGTTTGCCGCCATCCCGAAAGAGAAACGTAAAGTGCTGACCAGCCATGATGCGTTTGGCTATTTCGCTGCCGCCTACGGGGTGCGTTTCCTGTCGCCGGTGGGCTACTCCACCGAGTCGGAAGCCAGCAGTAAAACCGTGGCTACACTGATCAATCAGATCAAGAAAGAGCACGTGAAACTGTACTTTATCGAGAACCAGACCGACCCACGTCTGGTGAAACAAATCGCCGATGCCAGTGGCGCACAGCCGGGTGGCGAGCTTTACCCGGAAGCGCTGACCGACAGCAACGGCCCCGCCGCCACCTACACGGCAGCGTTCAAACACAATGTCGATACCATCGCGGCTGGCATGAAGTAAGCGAGTAAGTCGTCATCAGGTTGCCCGGTATCGCCGGGCAACCCGTAACGAGCCCCTTGTCACCACACCACGCCAGCGCCTCACTCACTATCTGCTTATTATCCAATCTGCTTATCCAATCTGATTATCGTCCGATAGCCCCTCCTACCGGTTTCGATTATGCTGATAGCGCGATAACGTTCCGGTTCATCGTGCGAAGGCATACCCCACTCGCTCCCGCCGTCATCTGACAGACAGCATCGATCAACTCAGGCCACAGAAGGAATACTATGTTGAAGTTCGGCGTATTTTGCGGTTCAGCTCCCGGTAACAACGCGATTTATCAGCAACAGACGCAATCCCTTATCCGCTATCTGGTCAGCCAGAACGCCGGCATTGTCTACGGTGGTGGAAAGGTGGGCCTGATGGGACTGGTGGCGGATACCGCACTGGCCTGTGGCGGTCAGGTAACCGGGGTTATCCCTAAGCATTTGGTGAATAAAGAACTGGCACACCCGACGCTCACTGAACTGGTTATCACCGAAGACATGCATGAGCGCAAAGCGAAAATGGCTGAACTGGCGGATGTGTTCATCGCGTTGCCGGGCGGTGCCGGTACGCTGGAAGAAATTATCGAACAGTGGACCTGGGCGCAGTTGGGCTTGCATCACAAAGCCTGCATCCTGTTCAACGTCAACGGCTACTATGATGGCTTTATCGATTTTGTCGCCCGCACCGTGCGCGATGGCTTCATGAAGCAGGATTACCTCGACATGCTGATCGTCTCAGACAGCCCCGAAGCGGTGCTGGACAAAGCGCTGTCTTATCAGCCGCCCAAAGCCAAATGGGATCAATAAGCGGCACATAGGCTGAGATGCCTCAGCCTATGCCCGTCATATCCGGTTAGCCAAAACGCGCCAGTTCTTTGTCGAAATCCAGTGGCTGAATTCCCCTGGCGTTACGATCCGCCTGCGTCAGTTGATCCGCAGGAATAAACCAGGTGACTTCAAACAGCAGGCCGTCCGGATCGTGGCCGTATACGCTTTTATGCACGCCATGGTCTTCCTCCAGCCCCAACCGTCCTTCTTGCGCCAGCCGGTCACGAATCCGCTTGAGTTCATGCAACGTATCCACCTCCCAGGCCAAATGGTACAAACCCGCCGGTGGCTCATGTTCGCCAGGTTGCTCGCCGCGAGCGCGAAACACGCCAGCCCGCTGCTGACCGAGATTTTTGGCGAACAGTGCCAGGTCATGATCGTTATCCGATTCCGCCGCCTGGGTAAATACGGCCTGACTGCCGCCCGGCTTGGGGCGAAACCCTAACGTATCACGGTAGAATGCGGTGCTTTTCTCCACGTCGGACACATACAACACCGCGTGATTCAGGCGGGTAATCCCCATCGTCATCTCCTTAGTTGCCTGCTGGTATAAACACCTATCCTGACACACGATGACAGCGGGACATATGCCGATTTCCGGCAACCAAAGTCGCCGGGCGCATGAGCCGAAAAGCATCGAAAC
The DNA here is from genome assembly GCF_000406165.1 of Dickeya zeae NCPPB 2538. NCBI lineage: Bacteria > Pseudomonadati > Pseudomonadota > Gammaproteobacteria > Enterobacterales > Pectobacteriaceae > Dickeya > Dickeya zeae. The sequence continues at coordinate 3,732,874 of NZ_CM001977.1, forward strand.
GCGAAGGCATACACAAGAAAAAGGCGTAAAGAGAAAGGTATGAAGAAGAAAGTATGAAGAAAAAAGAGCGACAGGAAAGCCGCCATTCAGCGGCTTTCTACACTCACCAGTTGCAGCATAAAGGGTTGACCTCGTAACTGACGCTCCACGTCTGGCGACAGGCCGCTGTCCGTGATGATATCGGTCAGTTCATTCAACGCAGACACGCAAAACAGTGAGTAAGCGCCGTATTTGCTGCTGTCGGCCAGCAACACCCGACGGCTGGCGTTCATACCCAGATCCTGTTTGATGCCCGCTTTTTCTTCCGTGGGGGTGGTGATGCCTTTCTCCAGGCTCCACGAGTTACAGCTGATAAAGGCAATATCCGGATAGACGCTGCGCAACAAACGACGACCGTGCTCGCCGATGCAGGACTGGCTGCTATCGTCGATACGCCCACCGATGATCGTCACTTCTATCTGCTTGAACTCAGAGAGAAACAGCGCTATCTGCAAATCGGCGGTGATCACCCGCAGCGGCAGATGCGTCAGGTTGCGTGCCAGTTCCAGCATGGTAGTACCGGCATCCAACACCACCGCATTTCCCGGTTGTACCAGTGTCGCCGCCCGCCGGGCGATGGCCTGCTTTTCCGCCAGGCTGCGCTGCAGCTTTTCATTGGTCGTCGGCTGAGAAGGGATGAAACGGTTGAGCGTCACCCCGCCGTGGCTACGGCTGATGACGCCCTGCTCGTCGAGCTTGATCAAATCGCGGCGAATGGTCGCCGGGGACGCATCAATGACCGTCACAAGTTCATCCACCGTCACCAGATTATGGCTTTTCAGATAATCCAGAATCTGATCAAGACGGCTTTGTCCTCTCACTCGCTCTCCATTTACGCGTAACGTATCAGTCAATGTTGCACCCCACGACATCTTCAACAGGCTCCATACCGCGATTATATCAGGCCAGTTGCATCGCCAGTTTGATGGAGATCGCCATGCTGTCAGACTTCGCTTTACCTGTCCAGGCGATATCAAACGCGGTACCGTGGTCCGCCGAGGTGCGGATAAACGGTAACCCGGCGGTGATATTCACTCCATCATAAAAGCCCAGCAGCTTAAGTGGAATATGCCCCTGATCGTGGTACATCGCCACCACCATGTCATATTGCCCTTCGTATGCCTGCAGGTACACCGTATCCGGCGGGCACGGGCCGTAGGCGTCGATACCTTTGGCTTTCATCGCCTCGATAGACGGGCCGACAATAGTAATCTCTTCATCACCAAACAAGCCGTTTTCACCCGCATGTGGGTTCACCCCGGCAACCGCAATGCGCGGCGACTGATAGCCCACACGTTTGAGGAAGGTATCCGCCATCGCAATCACGGTTTCAACCCGATCGCGGTTAAGCGTATCCAGGAATTTACGCAACGCAATATGGGTCGTAACATGAATCACTTTCAGTTTGTCGGTGTACAACACCATCGCGTAGTCACGGCTGTGGGTCAGCTTCGCCAGCAATTCAGTGTGCCCCGGATAGAGGTGACCGGCGGAGTGCAGCGCCTCTTTGTTGAGCGGCGCAGTAGCAATCGCATGGACTTCGCCCGCCATCGCCAGCTCGGTGGCGCGTTTCACGCAACGGTAGGCCAGATCGCCCGCCTGCGCCTGCACCACGCCTTGCTTGAGGCCCTGCGGGTCAGCCAGCGGCTCGTTGATCACGTTGATAACGCCGGGAGCGAAACGTGCGTCGGCAGGCCGTTCGATTTCGTTGAGTTCGACCTGTGGCACAACGCCTAACGCCAGAATACGGCGCAGCGTCTGTACGCAGCCCACCACCACCGCTGGTGCACCGGACAGTTCGCCTTCGGCCAACGACTTGATGATGATTTCCGGGCCGATGCCCGCCGGGTCACCCATAGTTACCGCAATAATTTTACTCACACACGCTCTCCTCAATAAAACGCAATACATTCAGCAGGGTGGCCTCATCGCCAAACCCGCCCGCTTTCGTCATGACGGGAATATCGCCTACCAGGCTGTCGAGCAAACGTCCCCAGGGGACGCAGGAAGCAATCTGTCCTTTGATATGAAATCCGCTGGCCTGTAACGCGGTCGCGGCCGCAATGGCGATATCCCCGCCGGATAAATAGAGCCCGCCCGGTCGCTGACGCTGCACGATACGCCGCGTCAGTTCACCCAGTTGGCGACTGATGGTCTCCCCCAGTTGCTGACGACTCATGCCGTAGCGCTGGCACAGACTGTCCACCTCAAATCGCTGATTATCGTCACGGCAGGTGCGCAGCACACAGTGCTGTCCTGTGGCCAACACGGCCGCCGCCTGCTGACTGATGTGCACCAGCAAACCGTCATCCATCGTCAGTAACCCGGCGATATCAACATCGATTAACCGCACATTGGGTCGTTGACCGGCCGCCTTAATCTGCAATTGAGCAATTTCACTCATCGAACCAATCACCGCCAGCAACGACCGGCACGGTGCCGGGAACGACAGATGCTGCGCCAGCGCCTCACTCAGCCCGGCAGACCCGACCAGCAGCGGTTTTTCTGCCAATTGGGCGGCAGCCGCAACAATACGGTCGAGATCCTGTTGACTCTCTGCATCCAGCACCACCAGCCGCACACCGCTATCACTGAGCTGTTGCAGTCGAGCCGCCAGATTGCCGCCACGCACCTCGTCCAGCGACAACGCTGCCTGAGCCAATTGGGTTTGCTCCGCCAGTCGTTTACCGATGGATGCCGAACGTACCGGCGTTTTCGGGTCGCTGGCGAATTCGGTATCCGTCAGCAACACGCCATGTACCCACACCTGCCCGTCACGGGTAATGCGCCCCAGCGTCGGCGCGGCAGGCGCAATCAATGCCAGCGACAGATCCGCCGCATTCAGTGCCGCGTCTATTTCTGCGCCAGGGTTACCACGCAGGGTCGAATCCATCTTTTTAACGATCCAACCGCGCGCGCCGGTTTTACGCCACAACGCCACCGCCTGTGCGGTCCGCTCCGCCGCCACAGAAGCCGTGACAGCACGGCTGTCAGTGTTCACCACCAGCGCGTCATCTGTCTGTCCGGTATGGATAGCCGTGACGTCAAACATCACATTCACCCGCGCGCCCTGCAGCGCCAAACCGACGCCCGCATCGTTCGCACCAGTGAAGTCATCCGCCACCACCATGATTTGGGTGAAATCACGCCCGTCCGGCATACCCACTCTCCATCAGTTCGATTACCTGAAAATGATTATATTGAATCATGATTGATTATATGTGAGCAACATCAAATTATTAAAAACCAATTTCACCTATAAATTACCCCACACAATGCGAGTAAAACGATTTTTTTCCATCACAGCATAGAAATATGATTGAAAAAAATCAGACCTATCCAGCTGAAGTCACAGCAAAAAGACAAGGTACCAGTATGAATATCAACAGCACCCTCATCAGCGGTTATCAGGCACTCCAGGATCTGGGCTACCTCCTGCGCGGCAGGCAGCACGTACTGTTGGTGACGGACAAGAACATCGTGGGACTGGCCGGGGTTCAGACTCTGATCGCACAACTGAAGGACAGCGTGCCGCACCTTTCCCTGATTGATAACGTGCCAGCCGAACCCAGCCAGCACGATGTGGCGGCAGTCTTGCAACAATTGCCTGCCACCCAGCCTGATCTGGTGATCGGTGTCGGGGGCGGTAGCGTACTGGACGTTGCCAAACTGCTGTCGCTGCTGTGCGCCGGCGAAGAAGGCATCACGCTCAATAGCCTGCTGGAAGGTCGCAAACCGACACGGCGCACCACCTCGTTGCTGATCCCAACAACAGCAGGCACCGGTTCCGAAGCCACGCCAAACGCCATTCTGGCCATTCCGGAAAAAGAAACCAAAGTCGGGATCATCACCCCGGTAATGCTGCCGGATTATGTGGCGCTGATACCTGAACTGACCACCAGCATGCCAGCGCACATTGCTGCCTCAACCGGCATTGATGCGCTCTGTCACCTGATCGAATGCTTTACCGCCACCATCGCCAACCCGGTGGCCGACAACTATGCCTTAATCGGCATGAAGAAACTGTTCGCCAACATCGAAACCGCGGTGAACGAACCTTCTAATCTGGAAGCGCGCCTGAACATGCTGTGGGCGTCCTATTACGGCGGTGCGTCTATCGCCCACTCCGGCACTCATCTGGTCCACGCCATGTCTTACCCGCTGGGCGGCAAGTACCACATTCCTCATGGGGTAGCGAACGCCATTCTGCTGGCACCGTGCATGCGCTTCGTCCAGCACGCGGCGGCGGAAAAATTCGCGCAGGCTTATGACCTGCTGCCAGACGCCGACCTGTCGCTTTCCACTGAACAGAAAGCCGCCGCACTGGTGGATTACTTCACCGCGCTGGTGAAACGACTGAATCTGCCGTCGTCGCTGCAACAGTTGGGTATTAGCCCGGATCACCTGCCGTATCTGGTGGAATCCGCCTTGCAGGTACAGCGACTGATGAAGAATGTCCCGACTACCGTGACGGCGCAGGATGTCCACGCCATTTATTCAACGCTGTTTTAACGAACAACCTAACCTGTTGTTTTAAAAAATTTATAAGTGAGTGCATCAACCGTATCCGTTTTAACGACATCCGTATTTAACGACAACCGTTCTAAAAACGTCGCTCTGGATAATGAAAAAGACCGAGGAACAATAACGATGACTAAAGCGATTACAGGCGTACTGACGGCGATCGTCACGCCTTTTGACCATCAGGGGGAATTCAGCCCCACCGCCATGCGCCAGCAGGTTCAACGCCAGATGCGCTATGGCAACGGAATTTTCTGTAACGGCACCAACGGTGAATTCTTTGTGCTTCACACCGATGAGAAAGTGGCCGTCACCGAAACCTGCGTGGACGAAGCCGCCGGAAAAGTACCGGTTGTGGCACACATCGGTGAAATCTCTACCCGTGAAACCATCAAGCTCGGCAAGCGCATCGCCGCACTGGGCGTGGATGCCGTTTCCGTCATCACGCCGTATTTCGTACCGCTCAAACAAAGCGAACTGATAGACCACTACCGCGCGGTGGCGGACGCACTGCCGGTACCGGTGTTCATGTACAACATTCCGGCCCGTACCGGCAATACGCTGCAACCGGAAACGGTGCGCGTGCTGGCCGAGCACCCGAACATTATTGGCATCAAGGACAGCGCCGGTAGTTACGAAAGCCTGAGCGGTTTCCTGAAAGCCGTGAAAGATATGCCGAACTGCGACGTGCTCAATGGCCCGGATTCGCTGATTCATCAGGGGTTTGTCGACGGTTGCTCCGCCTGTATTTCCGGCCTGGCCAACGTCGCGCCACAGGCCATCAGCGAAATCTGGCACCGCTTCCATGCTGGCGATATTGACGGTTCCCGTCAGGCGCAGGAGCAGGTGAGTGAACTGCGTAAAACGCTGTACGCGGTAGCGTTCTCACCTGCGGTGGTGAAAAAAGCGCTGGTACTGATGGGGCAGGACGTCGGGGTGAGCCGCTACCCGATTGCGTTCTCAGCACAAGACGAAGAGACAATTCGCACCATTATTAAACCGTTCTCACAGTGAATGAGAACCTACCCTTACTCGTACAGGATCGAAAACCATGAACCATTTTGATCTGACAGACACACTTATCATCGTCGGGATAATTGTCGTCTACATTGCCCTTACCTCCTTGCTGACCCTGCGCCTGCGCAGTAACTCCAACTCGGAGTTCATGGAAGGCTCACGCGCACTGCCGGCCTTCATCGTCGGTATCCTGCTGATGACCGAATTTATCGGTGCCAAATCAACCGTCGGTACCTCACAGGCCGCCTTTGAGAGTGGTATCGCGGCCTCCTGGTCGGTGATTGGCGCGGCTATCGGCTTCCTGCTGTTTGGCATGATTCTGGTGAAGAAGATCTATAACACCGGGAAAATCACCATTTCCGGTGCTATCGCCGAACGTTATGGCAACACCACCAAGAACATTATCTCCATCATCATGATCTACGCGCTGTTGCTGGTTAACGTAGGTAACTACGTCAGCGGCGCCGCGGCTATCTCCACCGTGCTGAAAGTCAGCCTGCCGGTGGCGGCACTCATCACCGCTATCGTCAGTACCTTCTATTTCTACTTCGGTGGCATCAAAGGCGTTGCCTACGTCACACTGATCCACAGCGGCATGAAATACATCGGGGTGATGGTCATTCTGTTCGTGGCACTGAAAATGACCGGCGGCATCACGCCGATGGTCGAGAAGATGCCAGAATTCTACTGGACCTGGGACGGCAATATCGGTGCCAGCACCATTGGCGCATGGCTTATCGGTACCATCGGCTCCATTTTCTGTACCCAGTTTGTGATTCAGGCTATCGCGTCCACCAAAGATGAGAAATCCGCCAAACGGGCGACCTGGATTGCGTTCCTGTTCTGTATGCCGATCGCCATCGCGATTGCCATCATCGGTGTCGCCGCCAAATTCGTACACCCGGAAATCAAGAGCCTGTATGCGTTGCCCATCTTCCTGCAGGACATGAATCCGTGGCTGGCAGGGCTCGTCACCACCTCGCTGGTCGCCTCCATCTTTATCAGCGTGAGTACGGTTGCACTGGCGATTGCCTCGCTGATCGTAAAAGATTTCTACGTGCCGTACTGCAAACCGACACCGGAAAAAGAATTCAAGATGACCCGCGTGTTCTCGCTGATCATCGGCTTCCTGCCGTTGGTATTCGTGCTGCTGGTGCCGGAAGTACTGAAACTGTCGTTCTTTACCCGTGCCATTCGCCTGTCGATTTCCGTGGTGGCGATGGTCGCCTTCTACCTGCCGTTCTTTAGCAGTTCGCGTGGCGTCAACGCCGGCCTGATTCTGTCCTGTGTCGTCACCTCAGTCTGGTACATCATGGGTAACCCGTTCGGCATCGACAACATGTACATTGCACTGGCAACACCGGCTGTGGTGATGGCGATTGACCGTCTGATCCCCAACAAAGCCGCCAAAGCCGGACAGAAAGTTGAACCATCCGTACCTCATTCTGGAGCCTAAGTAGTCATGACGACCGAAACGACCGAAACCATTACCATCGAACGCGACGGCCTGGTCCGCCCGGCTGACGCTGACAACCAACGTCTTGACGCGTACATTCCGTCAGAATGTCCGCAGAACCATGCGTCTAACCTGCTGCATCTGCCTAACGGCGATGTGCTGTGCGTCTGGTTCGGCGGCACCCAGGAAGGGGTGTCTGACATCTCGATTTACCTGTCACGACTGGTCAACGGGAGCAACCAATGGACGCCTGCCGTCAAACTCTCCGACGACCCGACCCGTTCCGAACAGAACCCGGTGCTGTTTCTGGCACCGGACGGCATACTGTGGTTACTGTACACCGCGCAGAAATCTGGCAATCAGGATACCGCCATCGTGCGTTATCGCCAGTCACAGGATCAGGGCTACACCTGGGGTGAAATTGGCGTACTGCTGGAACAACCCGGCACCTTTATCCGCCAGCCGATTACCGTGCTGCCCAACGGCGACTGGTTGCTGCCGGTGTTCTACTGCCGCATCCAGCCGGGTGAAAAATGGGTCGGCAACGATGATATCAGCGCGGTGAAAATCTCCAGCGATCGCGGGCAAACCTGGCGTGAGTCGGTGGTGCCGAACAGCACCGGCTGCGTACACATGAACATCACCCTGCTCAAAGACGGCACCTTACTGGCGCTGTTCCGTAGCCGCTGGGCCGATTTCATCTACCGCAGCCACTCGACCGACGGCGGGGAAACCTGGTCGGAGCCAGAGGCGACAGACCTGCCAAACAACAACTCGTCGATTCAGGTGACCACACTGGACAACGGCCACCTGGCGCTGGTGTTCAACGCCATGAATGCCGACGGCGCAACCGAACGTCGCCTGTCGTTGTATGACGAAATCGAAGACGAAGAAGAGAGCGATGCCAAAATGCCGGAAATCGCCACCGGACGTAGCGCCTTCTGGGGCGCGCCACGTGCGCCGATGACGCTGGCGATTTCTGAAGACGGTGGGAAAACCTGGCCGTGGCAGCGCAATCTGGAAGTGGGTGACGGTTACTGCATGACCAATAACTCGACGGATAAACGTAACCGCGAGTTCTCCTACCCCAGCATTAAACAGGGGCCAGACGGCAAACTGCACATCGCGTTTACCTACTTCCGCCAGGCGATTAAATACGTCTGCGTCAGCGAAGAGTGGGTCAAAGGTTAACCCGGTCTCCCCTCCCTCTTACAGGGAGGGGCTTTCGCCGTTTCCCGTCTACTTGCTAAGGAACCACTTATGATCGCAGGTAATCTGAATCATCTGTCACTGGCCACCTTGCCCGAACCACTGTGGCGCATTCTTTCCGGCTTCACGCTTGCGCAGCTAAACGCGCTGCCGGAAGGGAAATACCAGCCGGATAACGTGGACTGGTTCTATTCTATCGGCACGGTATCCACCGCACCGAAAGCCGAACGTCATACCGAATTCCATCGCCGTTTTCTCGATATTCAACTAATTCTGGCAGGGGAAGAGATCATCGGCTACGACCTGAACGACGCCAGTGATCGCGCCGCCACCGAACGCAAACCGGACCTGTTTATTCTGGAACAGTCGCAGGTACCGCACGCCATTCGACTGGCCGCCGGGGATTTCGTCACCTTCTATCCGGGTGAGCCCCATCAGGCGCTGTGCGCCATCAACGACCAGCCAGCCCCAGTGAAAAAAGCGGTGTTTAAGATACCGGTTGAACAACTGAACACACAGGGGTAAAGCGTATGTCAGCACAGAAACAGGCGGTGATTACCGGTAGCAGCTCCGGTATCGGTGCCGCCATTACCGCCACCTTGCTGGCGGCAGGCTGGAAAGTCATCGGTCTGTCACGTCAACCGGGCGCGCATCAGCACCCGAATTTCAGGCATTGTCCACTGGATATCACCGATACGCCTGCGCTCTGTGCCCTGCTGGACAGCCTGCCCGCTGTCGACGCAGTGATCCACGCCGCCGGGGTGATGAAAGCGGCGACACTGGGCACCTTGTCCTACGCCGACAGCGAGCAGTTGTGGAAGCTGCATATTCAGGTGGCGGAAGTGCTAGCCGACAGACTGGTGAACAAACTGCCGCAAGGCGGGCGCATCATCCTGCTGGGTAGCCGGACCTCCAGTGGTGCTGCCGGACGTAGCCAGTACGTCGCCACCAAATCGGCGATGATCGGCATGGTGCGAAGCTGGGCGGCCGAACTGGCCCCACGCGGCATCACGGTGAATATCGTGGCACCGGGAGCCACCGAAACACCGATGCTCAACCAGCCGGGAAGACAAAGTTCACCGCCGAAACTGCCGCCCATTGGCCGGTTTATTCAACCGCAGGAAGTGGCCGATCTGGTGGCATACCTATTGTCCCCCGCCGCAGCCGCCATCACCGGACAACAACTGGTTATATGCGGCGGTGCCTCGTTATAACGCCGTTACGCCAGTCAGTGCTAACCCGGCCACACCGCGCTACGCCGTGTGGCCGGGAGCTCAGGCCGATTCACTCAGCCATTCATCCATTCATCCATTCATCCATTCATCCATTCATCCATTCAAGCATTCAACGGCTGGCGACGCTCAATGCCAGTCGCGGCGTTTTGCTGATCATCATTGAATCAACAGTCATCGCGCTGGCGGTCATCGAATCGGCAATCGTAAAGCGACTGACGGACTGCTTCAGTTCCTGCGAATGCGTTTCCAGATAGGCGGTATCTGTCGTGGTTTGCTCAACCATCGCAGCATTCTGTTGCGTTGTGCGCTCCATCTCAGCCAGCGACCGGGCAATTTCCTGCGTTGCGATGGACTGCTCCGCCGAGGTATCCGCAATCTTCCTGATAAACTCGCTCGACAAATCAACCGCCTGATTAATTTTCTGCATCACTTCAGAGGCCTGGCTGATTTCACTGTAGCCCTCGCCAATTTTCTCGGATGATGCATCGATCAGGTGCTTTATCTGATGCGCCGATGCCGTGGTTTTCTGCGACAGGGTGCGAATTTCAGCCGCCACCACCGAGAAACCGCGCCCTACTTCCCCCGCTCGCGCCGCCTCTACCGCCGCATTAATCGCCAGAATATTGGTCTGGAAGGCGATATCCTCGATCACTTTGGTGATAGACGAAATGCTGTCCGAATGCCGCTTGATGTTCTCCATCGTATCCACGATTTTACTCACCAGCTGATTACCCTGATGCGTTTCGCTGGCCGCATTTTCAGATAACTGACTGGCCTGTCTGGCGCTGGCGGCATTGTCTTTCACCGACTCGGACACCTGCCCCATCGCTGCCGAAGTTTGCTGCAACGCCGACACCTGCATATCGGTACGCTGCGACAACGCTACGCTGCTTTTGCTGATATTTTCACTGGCAACCGTCACCCCTTCAGCATGCGTCGACACATTAGCGACAATATTAATTAATGACTGGCGCATGGTTTCAATCGCTGCCATGACACTGTGTTGCTGCTTATCATTAATGAGGGTTTTCTCGGTTAAATTACCGGAGGCAATCGCACGGGTCATCGTCAGTAATACAGCCGGTTCGGCACCCAGTGCCTGAAAAATGCGGCGGCGGGTCGCAAACATCGCCAGCGCCCCCAGTAATAGGGCGACGATTAAAACAATCGGCATTGCCACGCTAAAATACCTTGCTGTTTCTCTGGCGGTATGCGTCAACTGATTATTCTGTTCCGCCTCATAATTAATAAACGCATTCACATCCGCCAGCCACTGTACAAATGCACCGCGACCTTCACTCAGCAAGAGAGTACGCGCAGCGTCGATATTGCCCGCATTTTGCAATGCAATTAATCGGGCAATGATTGCGCTGGTCTTATTATTCGAATTTTGTATATTTTGGTATAAGGTTTTTTCGTGACCAGATATCGCCAACTGGTTCAACATCGCGTCGAGCTTCACATCCGACTGTTGGTAAATATCCGCCAGTTTATTGATATTATTGATAATCACTGAAAGCTCTTGCTTGTCGGCAATCAATAAGTCCCGAACAGCAATCGAGCGGTCGTGAACACTACCACGCAAATTCACCGCATAGAATTGCTTAACGCTATTTTCATCATTCACTTCGGTTAATATATTGCTGATGTGGCGAATGGTTATCAAACCTGAAATACCCAATACTACACTGACTAATATAGGAATAATAAAACCCACTACAATTTGTCGTTTTACCGTCATGGTATTTTTCATGTGTCCCCCGATGCCAACTTAACTATATATACCTTTCATACTTCAAGTTGTAGGTGTGTTGACTGCAACTCGAATTATTTGGGGTATAGAATCTATGCCAATAAATATTATCGACGCAGCTCATGTAAATCTGGGTAGCGTAAACGAAACCCACACACACCAATTCGTGCGGATGCCGAACACTGCCCAACGCCAAAATGGCAAATAAAATAACCTGTCTGGATAAGTGGTTACTGTCTGTTTTAGTGACTGCCGTATTTGTGTTTCATACTAAGTCAAACTGGCATCATAATCGATAGGGAAAAGCATCGGCTCGCACTATTAATACAATTGGAGACAATTGCTATATATCCGTCATATTTCAGGTTACAGAGCCTACGTCGGTTTTCAATGTGGGTTTTTAATATGGCTTTTCAACGTTGCTTGTCAGCATAACCTTTCAACATCGATAAGCGATGGGTACCGTGGTCCTGGCGAACAATTGGGGGAATGCGAATACAAACACACAAGCAGCGTCCCTGCCTCTGAGGCATGCAGTATGGCGTGAAATACATCATTCGTTATCGACCGTCAACATCACCCCTTGTCGACAAACGTCCGGTATTTCTCCAGCAATTCCAGAAAGTCCTCCAGACCGCAGAGCGACAGGCTTTCTTCATCGTAATAACTCATGCCCTCTTCCAGCTCGTCGGTTTCAAACGCCAGTTGGTTAGCGCGCACCATCACCTCTTCACTGTCCAGCAGCAGCGTGTATTCATGACCGGCTCGTTCCCACTGGCGCTCGCTGCCGGAAAGTTCACGCACCGCCGCCTCCACTTCATCCAACACGGCCTGCTGACCCTTAACTTCCTCATTAAGCCAGTGCCCTACTGCTTCATGGCCCATCGACATCCGGACCACCACCTGCCCGGTGACATCACGCAAAAACTCATAATCCATGATCGTTCTCCTCTGCCTGATTCGCTATCGCGTGCCACAACAGTAAAAAAAGGGAGACCTTTCGGCCTCCCTTCCTGTTATTACAATAAACTATAGCGGTTTATACAGCAGTCTGGAAGATCACCTTATCCGCTTTGTTGGTGTACTGCTGCAACTGGTCAAAATTCAGATAACGGTAAGTGTCGTCTGCGGTTTTGTCCACCTGCGCCATATACTGCTGGTACTCATCCGGTGTCGGAATACGACCCAGCAGCGCCGCTATCGCCGCCAGCTCTGCCGAGGCCAGATAGACATTGGCCCCCGTGCCCAGACGGTTCGGGAAGTTACGGGTAGAGGTCGACACCACCGTCGAACCGTCTGCCACACGCGCCTGGTTACCCATGCACAGTGAACAGCCCGGGATTTCGACGCGTGCACCACTCTTACCGAAGACGCTGTAATAGCCTTCCTCGGTCAACTGTGCAGCGTCCATACGGGTCGGCGGAGCCACCCACAGACGAGTCGGCAATGACCCTTTATTCTGATCCAACAGTTTACCGGCAGCACGGAAGTGGCCGATGTTGGTCATACAAGAACCGATAAACACTTCATCGATTTTGTCGCCCTGCACGGTGGACAGCAGACGCGCATCATCCGGATCGTTCGGCGCACACAGGATCGGCTCTTTGATCTCGTTCAGATCGATGTCGATAACCGCGGCATATTCTGCATCGGCATCGGCTTCCAGCAACTGCGGATCCGCCAGCCATTTTTCCATGCCCTGAATACGGCGTTCCAGCGTGCGGCGATCACCATAACCTTCGGCAATCATCCACTTGAGCAGAACGATGTTGGAGTTCAGGTACTCGATGATCGGCTCTTTGTTGAGCTTAATGGTACAGCCCGCTGCCGAGCGCTCTGCCGAGGCATCAGTCAGTTCGAATGCCTGCTCGACTTTCAGATCCGGCAACCCTTCGATTTCCAGAATGCGACCGGAGAAGATGTTTTTCTTACCTTTCTTCTCAACGGTCAGCAGCCCCTGCTGGATAGCGTAATACGGGATCGCATGGACCAGATCACGCAGGGTAATCCCCGGCTGCATCTGACCTTTGAAACGCACCAGCACTGATTCCGGCATATCCAGCGGCATCACACCGGTCGCAGCGGCAAACGCCACCAGACCAGAGCCTGCCGGGAAGGAGATACCAATCGGGAAACGGGTGTGAGAGTCACCGCCGGTGCCGACGGTATCCGGCAACAGCATGCGGTTTAACCAGGAGTGGATAACACCATCACCCGGGCGCAGCGACACGCCGCCACGGTTCATGATGAAGTCCGGCAGGGTGTGGTGAGTATTCACGTCAACCGGCTTCGGATAGGCCGCCGTGTGACAGAAAGACTGCATCACCAGATCAGCCGAGAAGCCCAGACAAGCCAGGTCTTTCAGTTCGTCACGGGTCATCGGCCCGGTCGTATCCTGAGAGCCCACCGAGGTCATCTTCGGTTCGCAGTAAGCGCCCGGACGAATACCGGCTACACCGCAGGCACGGCCAACCATCTTCTGCGCCAGCGAGAAGCCACGACTGCTCGCCGCCACATCTTTAGCATGACGGAATACGTCGCTGTGCGGCAAACCAAGCGATTCACGCGCTTTGCTGGTCAGACCGCGACCAATGATCAGCGGAATACGACCGCCCGCACGAACTTCGTCCAGCAGCACATCGGTTTTCAGTTCAAAGCTGGCCAGCAGCTCATTGCTATCGTGATGACGGATTTCACCCTTGTACGGATAAACATCAATCACATCACCCATGTTCAGCTTGGTGACGTCGACCTCAATCGGCAGTGCCCCAGCATCTTCCATGGTGTTGAAGAAAATCGGCGCAATCTTGCCACCCAGCACCACGCCACCGCTACGCTTGTTCGGCACGTTCGGGATATCGTCACCCATGAACCACAGCACCGAGTTGGTGGCGGATTTACGGGAAGAACCGGTACCGACGACGTCGCCGACATACGCCAACGGGAAGCCTTTCTTGTTCAGTGCTTCGATTTGCTTGATTGGGCCGACCGCACCCGGCTGATCCGGCTCGATGCCATCACGGGCATTTTTCAACATGGCCAGCGCATGCAGCGGAATATCCGGGCGTGACCAAGCGTCCTGCGCCGGAGACAAATCATCGGTATTGGTTTCACCAGTGACCTTGAATACCGTCACGGTAATTTTTTCCGCCAGTTGCGGACGGGACAGGAACCACTCGGCTTCAGCCCAGGATTTGACAACCTGCTGCGCGTGGGCATTGCCAGCTTTGGCTTTTTCTTCCACGTCGTAGAAATTATCGAACATCAGCAGGGTGTGGGATAGGGCTTTGGCGGCAACCGGTGCCAGGGCGGGGTTATCCAGCGCATCGATCAACGGATGAATATTGTAGCCGCCTTGCATGGTACCCAGCAGCTCAGTCGCTTTTTCCGGGGTAACCAAGGGAGAAACCGTCTCACCTTTGGTGATGGCAGCCAGGAAACCGGCTTTGACGTAGGCCGCCTCATCAACACCCGGCGGAACACGATTGACTAACAGGTCGACTAAAAACTCTTCTTCTCCGGCGGGGGGGGTTTTCAGCAATTCCACCAGTGCCGCCATTTGCGAAGCCTCTAGCGGTTTGGGGACGATCCCTTGTGCAGCCCGCTCGGCTACGTGCTTGCGATAATCTTCTAGCACGACGTTCTCCTCGCTCTCATTGTCTAATTATGCCTGGCGCTCAGTTCCAGCTTTAGGCTGATTGTCAGCGTATGGATAGGTAAGGTCAGAGTGCCCGGTCCAGCCCGTTCAACATATCAGAGTTTGAACCGTTTGTTAATTCGTTTACATTAAGGCAACATTTATACCTGTACTGCTTTTTATACCTGTACTGCTTTCTCAAGGATGGGGGCGTTAAACGACATAAGCCAAGCCTCCTCCCTTGAGGCCAGCATAGCAGTTGGCGGCAAAATCAACCACCGCTTAGCCCATAGAAACGATAAGGATAATAAAAAGAATATTCGCCATTGCCGCCGAATACCACACCCACTATTACCGCCCCGATATAACGGATAATCGCCATTAAAAGCAGAAAAAATTGCTATGCTTCGCGCGTCATTCGCGGCATTGTCTTTCTTCACATTTACGTCACAGCACAGATATCGCCATGTCAGCCCATTCCCGTATTACCGCCCGGTTGGCGCACCTGCTCGTCACCACTCAACCGGATACTACCGTTATCGATCTCGCCCGCGAAGGCGTCATGGATTTTCTCGCCTGCGCACTGCCGGTTTGGCAGGGGGCGGTCGCAGACAGCGGGCTTGCGCCGTTAACATCGGTCTACCCCGGCAACGATAGCCAGAGCCGAAGCCTGCTGCTGGGCTATGCAGGTCATGCGCTGGATTTTGACGATTTTCACTCCGGGTTTCGTGGTCATCCCAGCACCGTTATTCTGCCTGCCTTGCTGGCTCTGGTGGGTGAACACCCGACATTCACGCAGGCGCATTTCCTTACCGCCTACGCTATCGGTGTAGAAACAGCCGGGCGGTTGGGGCTAGCGGCAGGGCCACGCCACTACAGTCAGGGCTACCATAATACGGCGACGCTGGGTGCCATTGCGGCTGCGGCGGCAAGCTGCCGACTGATGGGCGCAACACCGGATCAAACTGCTAACGCGCTGGGACTGGCAGCGTCACAAGCCGCCGGACTGCGTGCGCAGTTCGGCTCCGCGATGAAGCCGCTGCATGCCGGGCTGGCCGCGCGTGCCGGGTTAAGTGCCACGCAACTGGCACTGGCGGGATTCCACGGCAACCCCGATACCGTGCTGGAGGCGTTTCTCGCAGCCCACGGCGACGGCCAACACCACGATGACGCGTTGACCGCGCACTGGGGAGCCCCCTGGCGACTGGTGTCACCCGGGCTGACCTTTAAGCGTTACCCCACCTGTGGCGGTACCCACAGTGCGGCGGAAGCAGCATTTATCCTGCGGGAACAGTGGGTCGCGCAGGATGGGCACGCCCCCGACGACCTGCCCGACGCCATTCAACGTATTACGGTGCGGTTCCCACCGGGTGGCGACGCGGCACCGTTTATCCGGCAGGCCACCACCGGCGTCGAAGGCCGCTTTAGCCTGGAGTACGTGATTGCCGCCGCACTACTGGAAGGCCAGTTGCGACTGGAGCGTTTTACCGAAAGCCCGGTCGACCCGCGCATTGCCGCACTGGCAAGCAAAGTATCACGTCAGGCAGACCTGAGCGCACCGCCGGATGAACAGAACCCCGATGCCCGCTTCCATGACGTCAGTATGCAGATGAACGATGGGTCATATTTTCATGCCAGAGTCACCTGGCAGCAAACCGCTGCGGTAAAAACGGATGTCACTGCCAAGCTGAGCCAGACACTCACCCTGCTGCCGTGGCTGGCGGCTGACGAGGTGCTCAGCCACAGCCAGTTACGCACCCCCAACGCGCTGGCTGAGCTGGTTCGTCTCCTGTCATAGCCGACAGTGGGATGCTTTCCCGCTGTGTTGGCCTGACATTCAGCCGGGCTGGTGCACGGTACTTAACGCCGCTCCGGCGCAGGTGCCAGCCAGCGATCCAGCCATTGGAACACCGCTTCCTGTTGCTCCTGATAGAACACGTGCCCTAACTCAGGCCAGATGCGGGTTTCCAGCCGGTCATCAGCATGTTGCGACTGCCACACCTGATGCATGCGCTCATACGCCGCTTGTACCGCCTGTTGTGGGAACAAGTTATCTTTGCCGCCGTTGAAAAACAGCATCGGACGCGGTGCTGCGATACTGGCAACATCAGGGAAATCAAGATGAGCAGGTAACCCCGGATGCAACATATAGAAAGAAGACTGACCGCGCAGCACATTGTTGCCCGGTACCATTAAACCGTCATAGGTTCCCATCCAGGCAATAGCCGCTGTCGCCGCCGCTTTATCTGACAAGGCGGCCAGTTGCCAGGCACGGTAAGCGCCCATAGAAAACCCGACGACCCCCACGCGTTTCGGGTCAACCGAGCGCAACGACGCCAGAAAATCCAGCGACCGCGTATCTTCGTAGGCCATATCCCCTGCCAGCGATCGCCCCAGATTAAAAAAATTACTGGCCAGCGCCTGCTGTTGTTCGTATTTCAGCGGCCCGCGGTCTCCCCACCCCAGCGCATCTACCGCCAGCACCACATAACCCCGTTTGGCCAGTTCGTCCCCAACAAAGCGGCCAGTAAAGTAACGATCGGCCCACGCCTTGGCAGAAGCGATACGCGCGTCATCCCCCCACGGGCGGATCATTTTCTCCTTCCCGATATCAAATTTCGCACCGTGATCATGCAGCAGCAGCACTGCCGGATGTGGTCCCGGGGTTTTCGGCGTCAGTAACAATCCCGCCACCCGGCTTTCATCGGTGAGATTAAACGCCACTTTCTCGGCCACATAGGTATCGCGGTCCTGACGGTCCACCACCTGTGGCTCGAAAGCGCGATGAGAATCCGGCGTGAGCAGCAGTGATCGTACTAGCTGCCGGGCATGCTCTCGCCATTGGTTGAAATGCGCCTCATGCCCGGCCAGCCAGGAGTCTGGGTAAGTCAGTTGCTGCTTCAGTTGCGGGTAGTACGTGGGCAAGGCGTCATCCGTTACCGACGTCGTTGTATAGGAATGATCGTTTGCCATAAGCGGGGCACTCGCCAGACAGCACATCAAAATACCGAGGGTACGCCGTAATCCGTATTTTTTCATTATCATCCTCCAAAAATAAAACATCGTTCCTTTTCGGTGGAGTTGATTGTAAATGAAGCAGATACCGCTGACAGGAGTAGATCAGAATTCTGGGAGGAAGGTAAAAAAAATCCGGCAACAGGTGCCGGATTCGCATTGAACAGACAAGACGTTTGTTCCCCACAACCACGGCTGCGGGGAAACGAATTATTTCTTCTTGGCTTTCGGGTTCGGCAGGTCGGTGATGCTACCTTCAAAGACTTCAGCCGCCAGACCTACGGATTCATGCAGCGTCGGGTGAGCGTGGATAGTCAGTGCGATATCTTCTGCATCACATCCCATCTCGATAGCCAGACCGATTTCACCCAGCAGTTCACCACCGTTGGTACCGACAATCGCACCACCGATCACACGGTGTGTTTCTTTGTCGAAAATCAGTTTGGTCATACCGTCAGCGCAGTCGGAGGCAATCGCACGACCCGATGCGGCCCACGGGAACACGGCGGTTTCGTAGCTGATGCCTTTTTCTTTCGCTTCTTTTTCGGTCAGGCCAACCCATGCCACTTCCGGCTCAGTGTAGGCGATAGACGGGATCACTTTCGGATCGAAGTAGTGTTTCTTACCGGAGATGACTTCAGCCGCGACGTGACCTTCATGCACACCTTTGTGCGCCAGCATCGGCTGACCGACGATATCGCCGATAGCGTAGATGTGCGGTACGTTGGTACGCATTTGTTTGTCAACGCGGATGAAACCACGGTCGTCAACTTCAACACCAGCCTGACCAGCATCCAGCAGTTTACCGTTCGGTACACGACCGATAGCCACCAGTACCGCGTCATAACGCTGCGGTTCTGCCGGGCCGTTCTTGCCTTCCATCGACACGTAGATACCGTCTTCTTTGGCTTCTACCGCCGTCACCTTGGTTTCCAGCATCAGGTTGAATTTCTTGCTGATACGTTTGGTGAAGACTTTAACGACGTCTTTGTCCGCAGCAGGGATAACCTGATCGAACATTTCCACTACGTCGATCTGTGAACCCAGCGCGTGGTACACAGTACCCATTTCCAGACCGATGATACCGCCGCCCATGACCAGCAGACGGCCGGGAACGGTTTTCAGTTCCAGCGCATCGGTAGAGTCCCATACACGCGGATCTTCATGCGGAATGAACGGCAACTGAATCGGACGGGAACCGGCAGCGATAATCGCGTTGTCGAAATTTACCGTGGTGCTGCCGTTTTCCCCTTCAACCACCAGGGTGTTCGGGCCGGTAAATTTACCAAAACCGTTGACGACTTTGACTTTACGGCCTTTCGCCATACCAGCCAGACCGCCAGTCAGTTGAGTGATAACCTTTTCTTTCCAGGTGCGAATTTTATTGATATCCGTCTGCGGTTCGCCAAACACGATACCGTGCTCAGCCAGCGCTTTGGCTTCTTCGATAACTTTCGCTACATGCAGCAGTGCTTTGGAGGGGATACAGCCTACATTCAGACATACGCCGCCCAGCGTGGAATAGCGCTCGACCAGCACGGTGTCCAGACCCAAATCTGCACAACGGAACGCTGCGGAATAACCTGCAGGGCCCGCGCCAAGTACCACCACCTGAGCTTTAATTTCAGTACTCATCATGACCTCTTAATGAATTTCCGGCGGGTCTGTGACGTCATTATTGTTGAGTCTTAACGCCCTCTTCCACCGGGACGTGTCTTTGCCGCGCTAGTTTACAAAATCATTAACAATTTTGAAACAACGAGCGACTAACGATTTGTCCTTAATCACTGATAGCTGTAACAAATAACAGCTTATCAGAAAAAAGCCGGCCGTCAGGCCGGCTTTTTTGATTACATCACCAGACGGCGAATATCGGACAAGGTGTTGTTGATGATGGTAATGAAGCGTGCACCATCAGCACCGTCAATGACACGGTGGTCGAAGGACAGAGAGATCGGCATCATCAGACGCGGAACAAACTCTTTACCATTCCAGACCGGTTCCATGGCGGACTTAGACACACCCAGAATAGCCACTTCCGGCGCGTTGACGATCGGCGCGAAATGCGTCGTGCCGAGGCCGCCGATGCTGGAGATGGTAAAGCATCCACCCTGCATTTCGCCTGCGGTCAGTTTACCGTCACGGGCTTTCTTAGAGATGGTCATCAGTTCGCGAGACAGTTCAACGATGCCTTTCTTATTCACATCTTTGAATACCGGAACCACCAGACCATTCGGCGTATCTACCGCAACACCGATGTTGATGTATTTCTTCAGCGTCAGGCGTTGGCCGTCTTCAGACAGCGAACTGTTGAAGCGAGGCATCTGCTCAAGCGCAGCGGCAACCGCTTTCATGATGAACACGACCGGCGTGATCTTCACATCCAGCTTACGCTTCTCAGCTTCCACGTTCTGCTGTTTGCGGAACGCTTCCAGATCGGTGATATCGGTTTTATCGAAGTGCGTAACATGCGGGATCATCACCCAGTTACGGCTCAGGTTAGCACCAGAGATTTTCTGGATACGACCCAGTTCCACTTCTTCAATTTCACCAAACTTGCTGAAATCAACTTTCGGCCACGGCAACAGACCCGGCAGAGAACCGCCAGTCGCACCCGCTGCCGGAGCAGACTCAGCGCGTTTCACGGCTTCTTTCACATAAGCCTGTACGTCTTCGCGCAGGATACGACCTTTACGGCCAGTACCTTTTACTTTCGCCAGGTTGACGCCGAACTCACGCGCCAGACGACGAATGACCGGTGTGGCATGGATGTAGGCGTCGTTTTCAGCAAACTCACCTTTGCTATCAGCTTTCGCCGCAGCGGGTGCCGCTGCCGCCGGTGCTGGTGCACTCGCGGCCGGAGCCGGGGCCGCCGCTACAGGAGCCGCAGCCGGTGCGGCGCCTTCCACTTCGAATACCATGATAAGCGACCCGGTTTTCACCTTGCTGCCGGTGCTAACCTTGATTTCCTTCACGGTACCGGCGAACGGTGCCGGAACTTCCATTGACGCTTTGTCGCCTTCCACGGTGATCAGCGACTGTTCTGCCGCCACTTTATCACCGACTTTGACCAATACTTCCGTCACTTCGACTTCATCGCCACCGATATCCGGCACGTTGACGTCTTTAGCACCACCGCTCACCGCTGGCGCGGCGGCAGGTGCACTCGCGGCAGGTGCCGGAGCAGCAGCAGGCGCTGCACCCGCCACCTCAAACACCATGATCAGTGAGCCGGTTTTCACCTTGTCACCGGTCTTGATGCGAATTTCTTTTACTGTACCTGCGAACGGCGCCGGGACTTCCATAGAGGCTTTGTCGCCTTCCACCGTAATCAGCGACTGCTCTGCCGCTACGGTGTCGCCGACTTTCACCATCACTTCGGTCACTTCAACTTCGTCGCCGCCGATATCCGGCACTTCAACGTCTTTCACCGCGCTGGCAGCGGCAGGTGCCGCAGCCGGTGCTGGCGCAGCAGCGGTCGGAGCCGGTGCGGCAGCCGCCGCACCTTCTGCTTCGAAGACCATGATCAGTTTGCCGGTCTCGACTTTGTCGCCTACCGCCACTTTAATCTCTTTAACCACACCCGCCTGCGGGGAGGGGACTTCCATCGAAGCCTTGTCACCTTCAACGGTGATCAGCGACTGCTCGGCTTCCACTTTGTCACCCACTTTGACCAGCACTTCGGTGACTTCAACTTCATCTGCACCGATATCCGGTACCTTGATTTCGATAGCCATTACTCTTTCCCTCTTATGCTACGCGCGGGTTAACTTTTTCAGGGTTGATGTCGAATTTCTTGATGGCTTCAGCCACAACAGATTTTTCAACTTCACCGCGTTTAGCCAGTTCGCCCAGTGCAGCAACGACCACGTAGGACGCGTCCACTTCAAAGTGGTGACGCAGATTTTCACGGCTGTCGGAACGGCCGAAACCATCGGTGCCCAGTACGCGATAATCGCTGGCTGGAACGTAGGTACGTACCTGCTCGGCAAACAGTTTCATGTAGTCGGTAGACGCGACTGCCGGTGCGTCGTTCATCACCTGAGCGATGTACGGTACGCGCGGCGCTTCGGTCGGGTGCAGCATGTTCCAACGTTCGCAGTCCTGACCGTCGCGGGCCAGTTCGGTGAAGGAGGTAACGCTGTACACATCAGAACCGATGCCGTAATCCTTCGCCAAAATCTGTGCGGCTTCGCGCACATGACGCAGGATAGAACCGGAACCCAGCAACTGAACTTTGCCTTTGCTGCCCGCCACGGTTTCCAGCTTGTAGATACCTTTGCGGATGCCTTCTTCGGCGCCCTGCGGCATCGCCGGCATGTGGTAGTTTTCGTTCAGCGTGGTGATGTAGTAGTAAATGTTTTCCTGCGCGTCGCCATACATACGAACCAGACCGTCATGCATGATGACCGCCACTTCATAAGCGAACGACGGGTCGTAGGAAATACAGTTCGGAATAGTCAGTGCCTGGATGTGGCTGTGACCGTCTTCATGCTGCAAACCTTCGCCATTCAGTGTGGTACGACCGGATGTACCGCCGATCAGGAAGCCACGTGCCTGCTGGTCGCCAGCCGCCCAGCACAGGTCGCCGATACGCTGGAACCCGAACATGGAGTAGTAAATATAGAACGGGATCATCGGCAGGTTATTGGTGCTGTAAGACGTTGCCGCCGCCAGCCAGGAGGAGCCTGCACCCAGTTCGTTGATCCCTTCCTGCAGGATCTGACCTTTCTGATCTTCTTTATAGTAAGCGACCAGTTCGCGGTCCTGCGGGGTGTACTGCTGACCATTCGGGCTGTAAATACCGATCTGACGGAACAGACCTTCCATACCGAAGGTACGTGCTTCGTCGGCGATGATCGGAACCAGTCTGTCTTTGATAGACTTGTTCTTCAGCATCACGTTCAGTGCACGCACAAAGGCGATGGTGGTGGAGATTTCTTTGGTCTGCTCTTCCAGCAGAGAGCTGAAGTCTTCCAGCGTCGGCAGGTCCAGCTTCTCATCAAATTTCGGCTGACGGGATGGCAGGTAGCCTTCCAGCGCCTGACGACGTTCGTGCAGGTATTTGTACTCTTCGGAGTTTTTATCGAAGGTAATGAACGGCAGTTTTTCAACATCAGCGTCAGCAACCGGCACATTGAAACGGTCGCGGAAATAACGCACGCCGTCCATGTTGATTTTCTTGACCTGGTGAGCAATGTTCTTGCCTTCAGCCGCATCACCCATACCATAACCTTTGATGGTATGAGCCAGAATAACCACCGGCTTGCCTTTGGTTTCCTGTGCTTTTTTCAGTGCAGCGTAGACTTTCTTCGGATCGTGACCACCACGGTTAAGTGCCCAGATATCGTCATCGCTCCAGTCTTTGACCAGTGCAGCGGTTTCCGGGTATTTACCGAAGAAGTGCTCACGCACGTAGGCACCGTTTTTGGATTTGAAGGTCTGGTAATCGCCGTCAACGGTTTCGTTCATCAGTTGAATCAGCTTACCGCTGGTGTCTTTACGCAGCAGTTCGTCCCAACGACCGCCCCAGATAACCTTGATCACTTCCCAGCCAGCACCACTGAAGATGCCTTCCAGTTCGTTAATGATCTTGCCGTTACCGGTGACCGGGCCGTCCAGACGCTGCAGGTTACAGTTGATGACAAACACCAGGTTGTCCAGTTTCTCACGGGTCGCGATAGTAATCGCACCTTTAGATTCCGGCTCATCCATTTCACCGTCGCCCAGGAAGGCGTATACGGTTTGTTTGGTGGTATCTTTAAGACCGCGGTTATTCAGATACTTCAGGAATTTAGCCTGATAAATCGCGTTGACCGGGCCCAGACCCATTGATACGGTCGGGAACTGCCAGAATTCCGGCATCAGCTTCGGATGCGGGTAGGAAGACAGGCCATTACCGTGAACTTCCTGACGGAAGTTGTTCATCTGATCTTCAGTCAAACGACCTTCCAGGAAGGCGCGCGCATAAACCCCTGGGGAGATATGCCCCTGGAAGAACACCAGGTCACCGCCGTCTTGTGCGTTACGAGCACGGAAGAAGTGGTTGAAGCACACTTCATAGAAGGTAGCGGAAGACTGGAAAGACGCCATATGACCGCCCAGCTCCAGATCTTTCTTAGATGCGCGCAGTACCGTCATCACCGCATTCCAGCGGATTGCGGAACGGATACGACGCTCCAGATCAAGGTTCCCCGGATACGCGGGTTCATCTTCTGCCGCGATGGTGTTGATGTAGTTACTGCCAGCACTGCCCGCAGCCACTTTCACCCCACCTTTACGTGCTTCAGTCAATACCTGATCAATCAGGAACTGAGCGCGCTCAACACCCTCTTCACGGATAACCGATTCGATCGCCTGCAGCCAGTCACGCGTTTCGATCGGATCCACGTCATTGTTCAAACGTTCTGACATGGTGTATTCCTTATCTGTTTCTAATCAGTTGATTTGTCTGGAGCCTGTCTTCTTGTACTCTGTTCCTGTTGGAGAAAGCACAGGAAGACAGGCCCTTCGTCTTGTTGCCGCAAACGACCGCCAGTCGACGGCCTAATCCTTGCGCTGCTGGAGCCGGCGCAACGAGCGTTCTCGCCGACTATGTTCCCGGTTAAGTTCCAGCAATACTTCCTCAATAAAGGCCAGGTGGCGATGTGATGCCTCGCGGGCTTTTTCCGGCTCACGAGCGACAATCGCTTCAAAGATCCTGGCACGATGGCTACTCACCTGCGTCAGAACTTCGCGACTCAGATAAAGCAATTCAAAATTCTGCCTGACGTTTTGCTCAAGCATCGGCCCCATACAACGCAACAGGTGCAACAACACCACGTTGTGCGCCGCTTCCGTCACTGCGACCTGATAATGCATGACCGCTTCAGACTCCCCTTCCAGATCGCCGGCTTCGCGCGCCGTTTCAATCAGGGCATGACAATCACGGATACGCTGCAAATCCTCTTCCGTGCCACGCAAGGCGGCATAGTAAGCGGCGATCCCTTCAAGGGCATGACGAGTTTCGAGGAGGTCGAACTGGGATTCCGGATGGTTACTTAACAGCTCCGCCAGCGGGTCGCTAACGCTCTGCCACAGGTTATTCTGAACAAAGGTACCGCCACCCTGACGGCGTAACAGTAGACCTTTGGCTTCCAACCGTTGAATCGCCTCACGCAGCGAGGGGCGGGATACATCAAACTGTTTTGCCAGTTCGCGTTCCGGTGGCAGCTTCTCTCCAGGACGCAAGGTTCCCTCAAGGATCAGAAACTCCAGTTGCTGTTCAATCACATCTGACAGTTTAGGTTGACGGATCTTGCTGTAGGCCATGTGAATTCTTCCCGGCGAAAAAGCGCGGAGTCAATTGGTAATACCAATTTTAAAAACATGACGCACAAAGTAACAAAGTATTCACCTTCTGTCCATACAGACGATGAGCGAAATTACCAATCACCTTAGTTTTTAACAAATGCCCAGAATCTTGTGGCAAAAGCACGAATCGTTCAGTGGTATTACCATTTGTTAAAGCCTGTTCGTTTTAACTTTTTTGAAACTCAAATCAGGCAAAGCTGAACCGTTCAACCTGCTATTTAATGAATTTAAAATCACAATAAATGAATAAAAAACCAACAAACTCAATTTGGAGACCATGGCCTTATTTTGCCCCCTCCCGAACATATCGCGCGTGTATGACATGGAAAAGGCAACGACGTTTTTCCCCCTGTAAACCACGGTAAAAGCACAAAGCCGTGCCGTACGGATGACGCTGATCATGACATCACACTTTTATGTCATGCCTCGCAAGAAATCAGTGCAATTCTGTGCGCATATCACTATTCTCTGACGCGCGATAGCGCTGGCGGCGATTTAAGTTTGTCAGCGTCGTAAATATAAAATTACACACACGTAAAAAGACAAACGTGCCAGCCCGCGCCACACCGTCGGTGAACGGTTTGTCTTTTCATCGGCTGAGGGTAAAAAGCATGCAAGATCAACAAGACGGTACGCTACAACGCGGACTGAAAAACCGTCACATACAGTTGATTGCTCTGGGGGGCGCGGTTGGAACCGGGTTGTTCCTCGGTATCGCACAAACGATCAAGATGGCTGGGCCATCCGTTCTGCTGGGCTATGCGATCGGCGGTCTGATTGCGTTTTTCATCATGCGCCAGTTAGGCGAAATGGTGGTGGAAGAGCCGGTTGCCGGTTCATTTAGCCACTTTGCCTATAAATACTGGGGCAACTTCGCCGGTTTCGCTTCCGGCTGGAACTACTGGGTGCTGTATGTGCTGGTGGCGATGGCGGAGCTGAGTGCCGTTGGCATCTATGTACAATACTGGTGGCCAGACATTCCTACCTGGGTTTCCGCTGCAGTGTTCTTTGTCGTGATCAACGCCATTAACCTTGCCAATGTGAAGATGTACGGCGAGCTGGAATTCTGGTTTGCGATTATCAAGGTGGTGGCGATTGTCGGCATGATCGTGTTCGGTGGCTGGCTGTTGCTCAGTGGCCATGGCGGGCCGGACGCGTCTATTACCAATCTTTGGGCACAGGGTGGTTTCTTCCCCAACGGCATCAGCGGTCTGGTGATGGCGATGGCGGTTATCATGTTTTCTTTCGGCGGTCTGGAACTGGTGGGCATTACAGCAGCGGAAGCAGACAAACCAGAAGAGAGCATTCCGCGCGCGACCAACCAGGTCATCTATCGTATCCTGATTTTCTACGTCGGTTCATTAACGGTGCTGCTGTCGCTCTATCCGTGGGGCAAAGTAGTTGAAGGCGGAAGTCCGTTCGTTATGATTTTCCACGCACTGAATAGTGAGCTGGTGGCTAATATCCTGAATATTGTGGTGCTGACTGCGGCGCTGTCGGTATACAACAGTTGCGTTTACTGCAACAGCCGTATGCTGTACGGCCTGGCTAAGCAGGGAAATGGCCCGCAATCACTGCTGAAAGTAGACCGTCGCGGTGTGCCGGTGGTCGCTATCGGCGTATCCGCGCTGGCTACCGCCCTGTGCGTACTGATCAACTATGTGTTGCCGGGTAAAGCGTTTGAGCTGTTGATGGCGTTGGTGGTGTCTGCTCTGGTTATCAACTGGGCGATGATCAGTCTGGCGCATCTGAAATTTCGTGCCACCAAAGACCGTGAAGGTGCGCAGACCCGATTTAAAGCGTTGTGGTTCCCGTTCGGCAACTACCTGTGTCTGGCATTTATGGCGGGTATTCTGGTCATCATGTCCCTGACGCCAGGTATCCAGATTTCGGTCTTGTTGATTCCTATCTGGTTGCTCGTGCTGGGTATCGGCTACCGTTTCAAAAAGCGCCAGTAACACGTTCCTTTCCTAGAATAACACCATCCTTTCTCAGTATGGCCGCCGCAGCGGCCATACTATTTTCATGATGTTCCTGCTTTCATGATGTTCCCGTCTTTACGATTAACGTGACTTTCACGATACATTAGACCAGCGTACCGTAGATGGTGAGTAACGCCACGACGACAACCAACACTAGCGTCACTTTTTTCGCCAGCGACACTGCCGCTCTCGGGGTAGAAATCGGGTCGCCATGCGGTTCACGTTCAAGTGAAAACTGCGCCAGCTTTGTCAGTACCCAGTACTGAGAAGAGTGTGCGTCCATCATCGCGGCAAACCAGGCGGGCAATGCCTTCTCACCGTGCCCCAGCAACGCATAAGCGGCACCGGCCAGCCGTACCGGAATCCAGTCCAGCCAATGCAGTAAGGTATCGACACCCGAATTCGCTCGTTCCAGCGGGGTATGATGACGGGCCAGGCAGCACTGCCGGGCGCGCAACACCGTGTACCCCACCAATGCCACCGGACCATAAGGTCCCGCCGCGACAAACCAGAACAATGGCGCCAGATAAAAGCGGAAATTCAGCCACAGCAACGCGTTTTGTAATTCCTTTAAACGTTCACGCTCGCTGCCATCGAGCGGCAGGCCATGAATCAGCGCCAGCTCCTCAGCCATTTCCCGGCAAGCATCCGCTTCACCACGCTGAGCGCTCTGAATATAGCGGTGGTAATGCTGGCGTATTTCGCCCGCACCGATGCACATCAAGCCGACGGCAATCCACAACAGCAGCAGCGGCAAGCCAAATAGCCACCCGCTGAGTACCCACTGCGCCGCCAACACCACCGCCATGCCTATAATAGATAACAGCAATGTTTGCACCAGCGATGGGGCAGAAAGATGACGAAACACCCGTTCCAAATGGTGATCCAGTTGCCAGTGGTCGCCACGTTTAAACAACCGCTCCCATCCCAGGACCAACAATAGGCTAAACAACGTCATCTGTGATTACTCCCCTTGTTCTGGTGGTGTCTGCCATAACTGTTGATATCGCGCCCAGTCGAACGCCGGGCCAGGGTCAGTCTTACGACCCGGTGCAATATCACTGTGTCCGGTAATACGTTCAGGCGTAATGCCATAAGTTTCACTCAGCAGGCGGGTGACGTCTGCCAGCCGGGCGTATTGTTCTGTGGTAAATGGCAGCGTATCAGTGCCTTCCAGCTCGATACCAATCGAAAAATCATTACAACGCTCTCGTCCATCAAACTGCGACACACCGGCATGCCAGGCTCGTTGATCAAACGCCACATACTGTACAATTTCACCATTACGGCGAATCAGGCAATGCGCCGACACCCTCAGGTGGCATATGGACGCAAAATAAGGATGCGCCGTTGCGTCCAGCGTACCGGTAAAGAGCTGGTCGATGTAAGGCCCGCCGAATTCGCCTGGGGGCAAACTGATGTTGTGAATCACCAGCAAAGAAGGCAACTCACCTTGCGGGCGCTCATCCTGATGTGGCGACAATACGCGTCTGGCTTCTGTCAGCCAGCCATGCTCCACTCTCATCACCGCTCCTTTTATCGATCTACCCTTCAGAAACGACAACCACCAGGGCACATCTTGCCCGGCAGCAATCAGGTATCGCACCACAAGCGCTAACCAACTGATCGCACTCATCATGCCAACATCTTACCGCATCTGCCCTGCTCCTGACCTGTTAAAAAACCATTCCGGTTTATTCGCTATCATCCCTGTCTGCACCTGCACACAAACCATGATGTTCCGCCCTTCTTCTGGTATGCTGCGCCCCCTCCTTCCGGCAAGCAGTCGACACATGCGCCATAACAGGCAAACGTTTTCGTCCTCTGCGCCTCTCCGGGAGGTTTTCAGCAGTTATTTTGTTATTAGAGCCCGAATCGATCTGCTCAGCTTCGGCCAGCCGAATCGCTGACGCTATATCGGGCAACACAGAGAATCGTCATGAAAAAAATCCTTGCCGCCTGTGCAATCAGCACATTGTCATACAGTTTACCCACCGTTGCGGACACTAACGCCCCGCAATACCTCTCAGACTGGTGGCACCAGAGCATCAATGTGGTTGGCAGCTATCACACCCGTTTCGGACCCCAGTTAAACAATGATGTGTATCTGGAATATGAAGCGTTCGCCCGTAAAGACTGGTTTGATTTCTATGGCTATGTTGATGTGCCAAAGACCTTCGGTGCAGGTAATACGCCTGACCGTGGTATCTGGAATAAAGGCTCTCCGCTGTTCATGGAAATCGAACCTCGTTTCTCGATTGATAAACTGACCAACACGCAGTTGGGGTTCGGCCCATTCAAAGAGTGGTATGTCGCTAACAACATTATCTACGATCAGGGTCGTAATAATGACTCGCGCCAGAGCACCTGGTATGTCGGTCTGGGCACCGATATCAATACCGGTACGGATCTGTCACTGTCTGCCAATATCTACGCCAAGTATCAGGGACAGAACTACAGCGCACCGAATGAAGATCGTTGGGATGGCTACCGTTTTAAAATCAAATACTTTTACCCGCTCACATCGTTGTGGGGAGGCAAGCTGACCTATATCGGCTTTACCAACTTCGACTTCGGATCAGACCTGGCTGACGCCGCTGGCCCGTCTCGCACCAGTAACGCCATTGCCTCCAGCCATATTCTGGCGCTGAACTATGACCACTGGCACTACTCCGTCGTTGCCCGTTACTTCCATAACGGTGGTCAGTGGGCTGATGGCACCGAACTGGATTTCGGTCGTGGCCCGTTCAACGTCCGCTCCACGGGATGGGGCTATTATCTGGTAGCCGGTTACAACTTCTGATCTTTGCTATGATGTATCCCGGTCAAGGCCGGGATACGAAAAACCCGCCCGGATAGGTTTTTTACTCACAGTGTCAAACCTGACGGGCTGTGCCAACAAAACAAATAACATATTGAATTAATATAATTTTTTAAATCACTCATTAACGGGATAGCATCCATTCCGGATTCCATCGGAGTAGCATCATGACAACACGCCGTTATAGTCAGGAACAGCGCCAGGCTGAACTGCTCAGCCGTATTGAGCAAGATATCCCCGCCAGCGTACAGCAGGCATTACGCGAAGACCTCGGGGGAGAAGCCAACCCGGAGCATGACCTCACCGCACAATTGTTACCCAATGACACCGTCGCCAACGCGGTCATTATTACCCGCGAAGCCGGTGTGTTCTGCGGTCAGCGCTGGGTAGACGAGGTGTTCCGTCAGTTGGGCAACGTCATTACCATCGACTGGCTGGTTCAAGACGGTGATGTACTGACGGAGAATCAACCGCTGTGCCAGTTGCATGGCTCGTCTCGCATACTGCTCACCGGTGAACGCACCGCGCTGAATTTCCTGCAAACGCTCTGCGGTGTGGCAACCGGAGTCAGTCGTTATGTCGCACAACTGGTCGGCACACCTACCCGGCTGCTGGACACGCGAAAAACGCTGCCCGGCTTGCGCACCGCGCTGAAATACGCGGTACTGTGCGGTGGTGGGAGCAATCATCGCCTCGGTCTGGCTGATGCATTCCTGATCAAAGAAAACCACATTATTGCCGCAGGCTCCATCAGGCAGGCGGTCGAAAAAGCCTTCCAGTTGCGTAGCGATGTACCGGTAGAAGTCGAGGTAGAAACTCTCGACGAACTGCAACAAGCACTGAGCGCCGGCGCGGATATTATTATGCTGGACAACTTCACGCTGGATGCTATCCGCGAAGCCGTCACCCTGACCGATGGCCGCGCGTTGTTGGAAGTCTCTGGCAATGTGACGCTGCAAACGCTGCCGGATTACGCCGCCACCGGTGTCGACTATATCTCGGTAGGCGCGCTCACAAAACATGTGCAGGCGCTCGACCTGTCGATGCGTTTTCGTTAACACCTGTCGTTGCATTACAGTACTCCTCCATCAGCCCGGTGCGCCGGGTTGATTGTTATGCTGTAGCACTATTGGTTCTCTCGCCACCTTCTCTTTGGTTTTCCCTCCTCATTTTGCGAGCCCGCTCGCCTGTTTTTTGTAACCCCCTGCTGTAATCCTCCGAAGGTTGCACAACAGGTTCCTGATTAAAAACATTGGGATAGCCAGCATCACTCTCTGTGTCTACCCTGCCATCACCAGCCACACCAGGGAACCAATAACATGACACAACAAGGATTTTCACTGATTGAATTGATGGTGGTTATTGTCATCATCGCTATTCTGAGCGCGCTGGGGATCCCGGCGTATCAAGGGTATCTGCAAAAAGCCGCCATGACTGACATGCTGCAAAGCATGAGCGCCTATAAAACCGCAGTCGATCTCTGCAGCCTTAGCAATGCGGGGCTGGAAGGATGTAACGCCGGTAGCCAGGGGATCCCCACACCGTCGACATCGCGGTATGTCAGTGCCGTCACGATCAATCAGGGTGTGATTACCCTGACTGGCCAGTCGACCTTGCAAGGGTTGAGTGTGGTGATGACGCCCACACTGGATGCGCAAAACGGCGCATCCCGCTGGACAAGGGCCTGCCGCACCAGCGCCGGAGCTGACAGCCTGCGTCAGGCATGTGAAGACGTGTTTCGTTTCGACTCGGCAGCAGGGTGACAGCCATGACACACCAGACACAACACCATGAATTACAATTGCTTTGCCGTCGTTATCACGCCCTGCTACTGGATATAGACGAACAAACGATCTCTGTTGCCGTGGCCGGATCGGTAGCAGAAGATCTGATCGCTGCGCTGCGTTTCGCCAGTCATCGCCGCGTTCTGGTAGAACAATGGCCCGCTGCACGGCTGGAGCAACAACTTACGTCGCCGCAAGCCCAAGAGGCGACCGCCCCTTATCAGGCTGATGCCGTATCCCCCGAAGAGCCCGATGATGCGCCAGTGGTCCAGTTCATCAACCAAACGCTAAAACTGGCTATCCAGCGCCGCGCCTCTGATATCCACTTAGAACCCTTATCAGCAGGTTATCGCGTCAGGCTGCGTATCGACGGGGTATTGCATGAAATACCGGCCAACCCGGATTTACCCGCAAACCGTATGGTTGCCCGCCTCAAGATCATGGGGAAACTGAACATTGCCGAACGCCGTTTGCCACAAGACGGGCAATTCAGCCTCCGTCTGGAGCAATACACCTATTCGCTACGCATCGCCACGTTACCCGTTCAGGGCGGTGAGAAAGTCGTGTTGAGAGTATTACAAACACAGCAACACGCTCTGGAGCTCGGCGCGCTAGGCCTGTCCGACTATGCGCTGCAACAATTCAAACAAACCCTCAGCCTGCCGCAAGGCCTGATCCTGGTTACCGGCCCCACCGGTAGCGGTAAGACCTTCACACTGTACAGTGCTATCCGCTGGTTAAATGACACCAGCCGTAACATTTGCAGCGTAGAAGACCCGGTGGAAATTCCCTTGCCCGGTATCAATCAAACCGCCATCCATACACAAAGTCAGTTAGATTTCGCCCGGGTATTACGCGCGTTACTACGCCAGGATCCCGATGTAATCATGATTGGTGAAATTCGCGATGCCGAAACGGCAGAGATCGCCGTCAAAGCCGCACAAACCGGTCATTTGGTGCTGTCCACCCTGCATACTAATTCGGCGCTGGATACGCTGATCCGACTGGGGCATTTAGGCATCCCCGGTTATCTGGTGGCTGCAGCGCTCAAACTGGTGATTGCCCAAAGACTGGTCAGACGATTATGCTCACACTGCCGCCAATTGAGAGAAGACTCCACCACCTTACCCCACTCGCTATGGCAAGGCCCGTTACGGCAATGGCAGGCAACCGGGTGTGAGCACTGTTTTTCTGGTTACTACGGCCGGGCCGCTATTTACGATCTACTGCCGGTCACGCCTGCACTCCAGCGGGCATTGTCCGGTGCCACATCATCCGGTGTCACATCATTAGCTGACCACGGCCTGACATCTCCATTACAGCGGGAAACCCGCTTGCTATCCGCAGGACTGGCACTGGTTCACGAAGGCGTCACGTCTCTGGAAGAGGTCTATCGCGTTATAGGCGATCACATTGAATAGAGGCCGCTCATGGCAGTACAAAAACTCTACTACTGGCAGGCACTACGCCAGGATGGCGAACCTTGCGCTGGTGAACGTATCGGTTTTGAGCGGGGTGAAATTTATCAGTACCTGCTGGAGCTCGGCTATCAGCCTTTACGATTAAAAACCGGTGCGTATCTGACACCACGTTACTGGCAAGGCCCCCAGCTCGCCATCATCATCCGGCAACTGTCGACCTTATTGCAGGCAGGACTACCCTTACTGGATGCATTAGAACTGCTGGGTCGTCAGCACGAAAAAGCGGGCTGGCGCTGTCTGTTACAGGACATTCGCCTACAGGTCAGCCAGGGACGCCCACTGTCAGAGGTACTCTCAGCGTATCCGACCATCTTCCCGGTTATGTGTCGTTCGTTGATCTCGGTGGGGGAACTGACTGGGAAACTAGACGAATGCTGTGCCCGCCTGGCGGACTATCAGGAAATGCAACGCCAGTTGACGGGAAAAGTGATAAAAGCCTTACGCTATCCCGTATTTGTGGTGGCGGTAGGGTTACTGGTCACGCTACTGATGCTCACGCTGGTATTACCGGAGTTCGCAGAGCTGTACGCTTCTTTTGGTGCCCCACTTCCCTGGCTGACCCGCATGATGCTGGCATTATCGGATGGGATAAGCCGTCATGGTGTGATCCTCTTTCTCCTGTCTGGTGGCATACTACTGGGTTATCGGCGGTTACGCAGACAAAACGCACAGTGGCAACAACGGGAACAACGGCTATTGCTGAAACTACCGCTGCTATCCACACTGATACAAAGTCATTGTCTGGGCCAAATTTTTCACACCCTGGCCATGACGCAACAGGCAGGATTAACGCTCTTGTCAGGCCTCAATGCCGCCGCCACGGTAAACAACCTGGTTTACCGACAGTCACTTACTGAGATACAACGCCAGCTTGAACAGGGCATTCCGCTCGGGCAAGCCATCCATGATGAGCCTCTGCTCTACCCGGCACCCTGCCACCAGCTCATCAGCGTCGGAGAGGAAACCGGGGCGCTGGATCAGTTATTTGCCCGACTGGCAGGCTGGTATGAGAATCACACCCGACAGTTTGCAGACACGTTAACGCAAACACTGGAACCACTGCTGCTGGTCATCGTTGGTGGTCTGGTGGGAACACTGGTTATCGCCATGTATCTGCCGATTTTCCAGTTGGGGAATGTGCTGGCGGGTGCCTGACCGCACCAGCACATAACAAGGAGCTTAGCCGTTAAATACCGGGTTTTCCTGCTCGGCAACGCGAATGAAGGTGGTACGCTTGGTCAGCTCTTTCAGGCGTGCCGCTCCCACATAGGTGCAGGCGGAGCGCAACCCACCGAGAACATCGCGTACTGTATGTTCTACCGGGCCACGCAATGGCAGACGTACGGTCTTACCTTCCGCTGCGCGGTATTCAGCAACACCACCGACATGCCGTTCCATCGCTGAGGCAGAACTCATGCCGTAAAACAGCATCATCTTGCGGCCATCTTCCTCAACAATTTCACCACCACTCTCGTCATGCGCAGCCAGCAGTCCGCCTAACATCACAAAATCAGCACCGCCACCAAAGGCTTTGGCCACATCCCCCGGCACGGTGCAGCCACCGTCACTGACAATCTGTCCACCCAGCCCATGAGCGGCATCAGCACATTCGATCACCGCGGACAATTGCGGGTAGCCAACGCCGGTTTTAACCCGCGTCGTACAAACAGAACCGGGGCCAATCCCCACCTTGACGATGTCCGCCCCTGATAAGAGTAACTCTTCCACCATCTCACCGGTTACCACGTTACCGGCACAGATGACTTTATCAGGGAAAACGTCACGTGCTTTCTGCACAAAATTGACGAAATGTTCCGAATATCCGTTAGCAACATCGATGCAGATAAATTTCAAATCTGGGGATAACGCCAGAATCTGTGTCATCTTCTCAAAATCACTGTCCGATGTGCCGCTCGACACCATGACATGGCGTAAAACCGTAGCAGGCGTACTCTCGATGAACTGCCGCCATTCAGCCACGGAATAATGCTTATGTACTGCGGTCAGTAACTCAAACGACGCCAGGACACGCGCCATCTGAAACGTCCCCACTGTATCCATATTGGCCGCAATGACGGGGACCCCCGACCAGCCGCACCCTGCATGCAAAAAGCTGAATTCACGTGTCAGTTCAACGTCTGCACGGCTTTTTAACGTGGAGCGTTTAGGACGAATAAGCACATCTTTGAAACCCAGTTTAATATCTTCTTCAATACGCATGATGTACGACCTGATGAAGTGGGAGAATGATTCAGGGAAGAAGAGGCGATAATGCGCCAATTCATTGTGATCATACGCTCGAATAATCCTGCGACAAGACTGCGATTTTTCCTCAATTTGGGCTAAAATCCGATAAATTTACCTGGCCATTTCTAGTTGATTATCATGGCATATATCGTCGCGCTTACAGGCGGCATAGGAAGTGGGAAAAGCACGGTTGCTCAGGGGTTTGCAGAGCTTGGCGCCACTATTGTCGATGCAGATGTGATAGCCCGTGAGGTTGTAGCACCGGGGCAACCCGCGCTGGCAACTATCGTGGAATACTTTGGCCGGGAAATATTACAACCAGACGGTGCATTAAACCGAAGCGCCCTGCGTGAGCGTATTTTTGCTAACCCGGAAGATAAGCGTTGGCTCAACGCGTTGCTGCATCCGTTGATTCAGAAAGAAACCCGACGCCAGCTCGCTGCCGCTACCACCCCTTATGCGTTATGGGTG
This sequence comes from Dickeya zeae NCPPB 2538, assembly GCF_000406165.1. NCBI lineage: Bacteria > Pseudomonadati > Pseudomonadota > Gammaproteobacteria > Enterobacterales > Pectobacteriaceae > Dickeya > Dickeya zeae. Next base: position 3,768,895 of record NZ_CM001977.1, read on the forward strand.
GTACCTTTGCTGGTGGAGAATCAACTACAAGGGAAAGCGCACCGTATTTTGGTGGTCGATGTCCCCTTGGAAACACAATTACAACGTACCATGAGTAGGGATGGTGTATCCCGCGCTCAGGCGGAAAATATTTTGGCATCGCAAGCTAGCCGTGAACAGCGGCTGGCTTGCGCTGATGATATTATCGATAACAACAGCAATCCGAGCTTACTGGCTCCGCGGATTGCCGCTCTACATCAGCATTACCTTGAGCTGGCCGCATCCGCAACCGACAGGACGACCCATAATGAGTGACGTTTCCTCAACAGTTCTTTTTGAATATCCGCTGAATGAAAAAATGCGTACCTGGTTACGCCTGGAATTTTTACTGCAACAGATGTTCGACAACCATGACCTGAAAGACATCGGCGTTGCTCTGACGTTTTTCCGCGCCGTCTCAGAGTTACTGGATATTCTCGAACGAGGGGATGCCCGCCCAGACCTGCTAAAAGAGCTGGAGCGACAGCAACAGAAACTGGCGCAATGGGGTGAACTGCCGGAAGCGGATATTTTGCGTATAAACACGTTACGTCAAAAATTACGCAACCTGTCTACTGAGCTGATTGCTGCGCCACGAATGGGGCAAGGGCTGCGTGAAGACAAATTAATCGGTATGGTACGCCAACGTCTGAGCCTGCCAGGCGGATGTTGCAGCTTTGACCTGCCCACCTTGCATATCTGGCTGCACCAGTTGCCTGAGCAAAAACAGCGGCACATCTACATGTGGCTGGAGAGCGTATCGGCGCTCAAACGTTCACTCGACAGCATACTGGAGTTGATTCGTCATGCGGGAGCCTTTAAAGAGCAAACTAGCCTTAACGGGTTTTATCAGGATAATGCAACCGATGCCGATCTGTTGCGCCTGCGGATTGATCTCACTCATCAGCTCTACCCGCAAATATCGGGTCATAAGACCCGTTATGCCATTCGTTTTCTGCCATTAGACAGTGACGGGCCGACACCCGCACGGTTGGAATTCGAGTTGGCGTGCTGCTAGATAGAATTAACTTGCTGGCGACCGTAAGTTTCTGGAGAAGAATGAAACGTGGATAACGAAATGACCGTTGTAAAATGCCCCGTCTGCGCCAAACCGGTGGAGTGGAGCGAGAACAGCCCTTATCGACCGTTCTGTAGCAAACGCTGTCAGTTGATCGATTTAGGCGAGTGGGCTGACGAAGAAAAACGGATACCCAGCGCGGAAGACATCTCAGATAGCGACGTTTGGGGCGAAACGCAGCACTGAACCCTTACAACCCCAACGATAGCGATACGCTATTTCTTGACCTTGTCACGATTCATGCCTGCGGGCATGAATCGCTGCAAAGAACACAAACAAGTCCAGGCCCCAGACAATCTACCCGATTTACGCTTATACGCGACCGGCTTTCAGTTGCTGAATCATCTCGGCGTTGGCCGGTGGAAACTCGTGCTCGTCTAATTCTTCAGCCGTTAACCAACGCGACGGCTGGCCCTCACGGCCATACGGCTCGCCACGCCACTGCTCAACTAAAAAGAAATGCAGCGTGATGAGACGTTCGCCAGCAGAAAACGTTTTGCTGCCCAGCGGGCTCGGATTGATCACCTCAATCCCGGCTTCTTCATGCAGCTCACGCACCAACGCCTGCTCCGGCGTTTCCCCTTCTTCCACCTTGCCGCCGGGGAATTCCCATTTCCCAGCCATGTGTACGCCAGCTGGACGGCAGGCAATGAAGAACTCACGCTGCGGATTGCGGATAATTCCCACCGCCACAGATAAAGTTTTTTGCATCATTATCTTTTCAACCAGTAAAAAGGCGGTCAACGACCGCCTTTGGGATATGTCACTACGTTATCCGCCTTACTTCTGAAGGCGGCCGTGGCACTGCTTGTACTTTTTGCCTGAACCACACGGGCAAGGATCGTTACGACCGATTTTACGATCAGCATACGGTGAACTGCCAGCCGCTTCATCCTGATGGCTCAATTGTTGTTGGCGGGCCAGACGCTCGGCTTCTTCACGGCGCTGCTGCTCCATCGCTTCAACCTCTTCTGGCATACGCACCTGCACTTTACTCAGCGTACTGATAACTTCGTATTTGAGGCCTTCCAACATCGCGGCAAACATCGCAAACGACTCACGCTTGTATTCCTGCTTCGGATCTTTTTGCGCATAACCGCGCAAATGGATCCCCTGGCGCAGATAATCCATCGCAGCCAGATGCTCTTTCCATAACGAGTCCAGCGTTTGCAGCATCACACCTTTCTCGAAGTTGCGCATCACATCACTGCCGACCACTTCCTCTTTACGACGGTACACGTCGACTGCCTGCTCGTAGATACGCTCACGCAGCGTTTCCTCATGCAGTTCTGGCTCTTTATCCAGCCATTCTGCTATCGGCAATTCGAGGTCAAAATCATTTTTCAGGCGCAGTTCCAGCCCCGGAATATCCCACATTTCTTCCAGAGACTGGGGGGGAATGTGAGCATCAAGGGTCACTTTAAACACATCTTCACGAATGCTGTTGATGGTTTCGCTGATATCAGAGGCGTTCAACAGTTCATTACGCTGGGTGTAGATAGCACGACGTTGATCGTTAGCCACATCATCGTATTCAAGCAATTGCTTACGAATATCGAAGTTGCGGTTTTCTACCTTACGCTGCGCATTGGCGATAGCTTTAGTTACCCAAGGGTGTTCAATCGCTTCACCTTCTTTCATGCCCAGTTTACGCATCATGTTGGAAACGCGATCCGATGCGAAAATACGCATCAAGGCATCTTCCATCGACAGGTAGAAACGGGAAGAACCTGGGTCACCCTGACGACCGGAACGACCACGTAACTGGTTATCGATACGGCGAGATTCATGGCGTTCGGTACCAATAATGTGCAAACCACCCGCCGCCAGTACGTCGTCATGACGTTTTTGCCATTCTGCCTTGATAGCGGCAATTTGCGCGTCATCCGGGCTTTCCAGTTCCGCCACTTCAGCCTGCCAGCTACCGCCCAATACGATATCCGTACCACGACCGGCCATGTTGGTCGCAATAGTTACCGCGCCTGAACGACCGGCCTGAGCCACGATATCCGCTTCCATCGCATGAAATTTGGCATTCAGCACGTTGTGCTTGATACCCGCTTTGGTCAACGCATGCGACACCACTTCGGATTTTTCGATGGAAATGGTCCCCACCAACACCGGTTGCCCTTTAGCGGCGCGCTCTTTGATATCTTCAATGATCGCATTGATTTTTTCCTGCTCGGTCATGTACACCAAGTCTGGCAGGTCTTTACGGATCATTGGGCGGTTAGTCGGCACCACAATAGTATCCAGCTTATAAATCGAGCTGAACTCGAATGCCTCGGTATCTGCCGTACCGGTCATCCCGGCCAGTTTTTCGTAAATACGGAAGTAGTTCTGGAAGGTGATCGACGCCAGTGTCTGGTTTTCGTTGTTGATCTTGACGTTTTCTTTGGCTTCCACCGCCTGGTGTAAGCCATCAGACCAACGACGACCTTGCATAGTACGGCCGGTATGTTCATCAACGATGATGACTTCGTCATCTTTCACGATGTAGTCGACATCACGGGTAAACAGCACGTGTGCACGCAGCGCCGCCGTTACATGATGCATCAGCATAATGTTGGCTGGAGAATACAGCGATTCCCCCTCGTCCATGATGCCGCCCTGCACCAGCAACTCTTCAATTTTAACCAGACCGCGTTCAGTCAGGTTAACCTGGCGCGCTTTCTCATCCACCGAGAAGTGGCCTTCACCGTGGAAAGTATCTGAGTCTTCTTTCTCCTGACGGATCAAATGCGGGATGATTTTGTTCACCCGCATATACAGCTCAGAACTGTCCTCCGCCGGACCCGAGATAATCAACGGGGTACGCGCCTCGTCAATCAGGATGGAGTCCACTTCATCCACCAGAGCATAATACAGTTCACGCTGTACACGCTCTTCCGGGCTGAACGCCATGTTGTCGCGCAGATAATCGAAACCGTATTCGTTGTTGGTGCCGTAAGTGATATCGGCAGCATACGCAGCTCGTTTGGCCGGTGCCGGCATCCCCGGCAGGTTGATGCCAACCGTCAGGCCCAAGAATTCAAACAACGGGCGATTGTTTTCGGCGTCACGCTGCGCCAGATAGTCGTTGACGGTCACCACGTGCACACCACGCCCCGTCAGCGCATTAAGGTAAGCCGGCAACGTAGCCGTCAGCGTTTTACCTTCACCGGTACGCATTTCCGCGATGCAACGCTCATTCAGCACCATACCGCCAATTAGCTGTACATCGAAGTGACGCATACCAAACACACGTTTACTGGCTTCGCGCACCACGGCAAATGCCTCCGGCAACAGCGACTCCAGGGTCTCACCTTTCTTGATACGGTCGCGGAATACCTGAGTTTGCGCCTTCAGCTCGTCATCAGAGAGCTTCTCCATGTCTGGTTCGAGGCGATTGATCACTTCCACAATTTTGCGCATACGGCGCAATGCACGGTCATTACGGCTACCGAAAACTTTCGTCAATAACTTGATTAACATAGTAATTTTAATCTCAACAATGCCAGTTTATCGATGCTGGCACGACATCAGAAAAAAGGTCTACGGCCACAGGCCTGGTACAAAATACGATGGCAGTCAGGAGAACATCGGCCCGGCGCGAATACCCTGAACCTGCGCCAGCCATAGACCGGTGTGATGGGAAGGAGAAAAGTATGTCGGTACCAGCTCAGTACTGGCAGTACGTTGCGGCGCAGCTTCGCGAGTCAGCAACGCATTCAGCGTTTCCAATAGCACCTGGTGATGGTGCAACCGGGAAGCCTCCGCCGCTTCAATAATGGTAGCGGGCGGCGTAAACGCAAACGACAGGTGACGGATTACCGTGCGGATGGCATGCTGATGCCAGAAATCATTACTGAACGGCGAGCGACGACGCGAGTCTTTTAACGCCGCCAGATCAGTGAGATTGAAATAGGATACATTGGGACGACTAAACGCCGAAGCGGAATTGGGCTCGGTAGCGGTATCGCGGGACTCAGCGAAGTTAGCAGGCAGGCCGAGCGTCGCCGCGACCATCCCCAACAGCAGGTGAGGCCAGAAATAACGTCTGCCAAATTGTCGCCAACGATTTAAAATACCAATCACAAGTTTCTTTCCGTCGGAGCCTGCGTTATGCGTGATAACCGTCCACAATCACTGGAGTCATTTTTCGATGGCGCATCGCAAACCGGGTCAGGCCCATTGCATGACATTCAACAACGCGCGCTCGCACTGTTAAAGCTCAATCGGGCTGTGCATGCGCTGCTGCCGACTGCGCTGCGTCCGTATTGTCGGGTAGCCAACTATCGTCACGGACTGCTGGTGCTGGAAACTGCCAGCGCCAACTGGCTGATGCGGTTACGTTATGAACAACCCGCCCTGCTTTCCGCTCTGCGCGCACAAATACTACCATCATTGGCGGCGATCGACATCAGGATTAATCCAGTGCTGGCCGCAAAAATACATGAAAACGAGAAAACACCTGCCGTTGCGTCAACAGATGCAACAACCACGACTACCACAAGGATACTCAGCGCACAGAGTGCGGAGATATTGAAAGGATTAGCGGAGCAAAGCCCGGAACGGCTGCAGAAAATATTAAAACGACTGGCTTCGCTGGCCGGAGAGAATACCAGCAAAAACCAGTCGTCATAATGTCATATCAGAACAGACTCAGGCCAGAACGGTAGACGGCGCTTTGAAAGCCAGCGGCATTTCCGCTTCGTCTTCAAAGGTCACGTATTCCCATGCTTCCTGTTTGGCCAACACCGCCTGCAACAGCTTGTTGTTAAGCGCATGACCAGACTTGAATGCCGTGAACGCGCCAATAATGTTGTGGCCACACATAAACAGGTCGCCAATCGCGTCCAGCATCTTGTGGCGAACAAATTCATCATCAAAGCGCAAACCGTCTTCGTTCAGCACGCGATAGTCATCCACCACGATCGCACAATCGAAGCTACCGCCCAGGCACAAACCACGGGACTGCAGATACTCGATATCGCGCATAAAACCAAAGGTACGCGCGCGGCTGATTTGGCGCACGAACGCATCAGCGGAGAAATCCAGCTTGAAGCGTTGCGAACCAGAATCAATCACCGGGTGATTGAAATCGATCGTGAAATCCAGACTGAATCCGTTGAAAGGCTTCAATTCTGCCCATTTGTCACCGTCTTCTACGCGTACAGGCTGCTTGATTCGAACAAACTTCTTGGCACAGTTCAGTTCTTCGATACCAGCATCCAGCAGCAGGTAGACAAATGGACTGGCGCTACCATCCATGATCGGAATTTCAGGCGCATCTACTTCGACAACAATATTGTCGATGCCCAATCCTGCCAGAGCCGCATTCAGATGCTCCACCGTTGAAATACGCACGTCATGCTCATTAACCAGGCAAGTACAGAGCATGGTATCACGCACGGATTTGGCATCAGCCGGAAAATCAACCGGTGGATTCAAGTCAGTACGACGATAGATGACCCCGGTATTAGCCGGTGCAGGACGCATAGTCAGGGTGACTTTCTTGCCGGTATGAAGACCGACCCCTGTCGCCTGTACGATACGTTTTAATGTACGTTGTTTGATCATCGTATTATCTCGCATTCATCTGAACCTACAGCCTTAGCTTACACTAAGGCCGGTGGCACAGTTTAGCACAAAGAGCGGAGAATCCAACCAAACCTTAGTCAGCCTGCTTACGCAGGAAAGCGGGAATATCAAGATAATCCGGCTCTTTATTGGTCTGTACGCTCTGGTCATTCACCACTTTGGCCGCCGGTTTTTCCTGCGTCAGCGGCGCCATACCATGCTGCTGATAGCGGTGATCCATAACCGGCTGGCTGCTCTGCTTGTTGGTAACCAGCGTAATTTCAGGACGTTTGTCCATGCCGATACCGGTCGCCACTACAGTCACCCGCAGTTCGTCGTTCATATCCGGATCGAGCGATGTACCAATCACTACCGTTGCATTATCGGATGCAAACGCGCGAATGGTATTACCAACAGTCTCAAATTCATCCAGACGCAGATCGAAACCGGCAGTAATGTTGACCAGTACGCCACGCGCACCAGACAGGTCGATATCTTCCAGCAGTGGACTGGAAATCGCCATTTCAGCCGCTTCTTCGGCACGATCTTCGCCGCGAGCCACGCCAGAACCCATCATGGCATAGCCCATTTCGGACATGACGGTACGCACGTCAGCAAAGTCGACGTTCATCAGACCCGGACGAGTGATGAGCTCAGCGATACCCTGTACTGCGCCTTTGAGCACGTCGTTAGCCGCGCCAAACGCATCCAGCAGAGAAATACCACGCCCCAACACTTTCAACAGCTTGTCATTGGGGATGGTAATCAGTGAATCAACGTGCTTAGACAGCTCCGCGATCCCCTGCTCGGCAAACGCCATGCGTTTTTTGCCTTCAAAATTAAATGGCTTGGTCACAACCGCCACGGTCAGGATACCCAGATCCTTCGCGACTTCAGCCACTACCGGTGCAGCGCCAGTACCGGTGCCACCACCCATACCTGCGGCGATAAACACCATATCCGCCCCTTCTAGGGCAGAACGCAGCGCTTCGCGATCTTCTTCGGCAGAATTACGGCCGACTTCCGGGTTAGCACCCGCGCCCAGACCTTTGGTAATGCCGCTACCGATCTGAATAGTCTGGCCTACAGCTGTTTTACGCAGTGCCTGGGCATCGGTGTTAACCGCAAAGAATTCAACACCTTCGATGCGTTCACGCACCATGTGTTCGACAGCGTTACCGCCGCCACCACCGACGCCGATGACTTTAATCACCGCGTCGTTGGTTAACTCCATTGGTTCAAACATAGTTTCTCTCCGTCTTGTGCCTGTATTGCTTCAAGATCAAAAAAGTCGTGCTCATGATCTCTTTTGATAACCGTCAAAATTCTTTTCTCAGCCAGCTATTGAGGCGTTTAAACCAGTTGCTGACCGAAGTCCGTTTCTCAACTTCGTGTTCACCACTCAGATGAGACTCTTTGCCGTAATGCAGCAGCCCCACCGCTGTCGAGTAATAGGGCTCCTGCGCATAGTCCGTCAATCCGGTGATGTTCAGCGGCTGACCAATACGCACCTGTGTATGGAACACACGCTGTGCGCAGGCTGCCAGGCCATCAATTTGCGCAGCACCGCCGGTCAGCACGATGCCAGCTGCCAGATGATGCTTCACACCTTGCTGACGCAGTTGTTCTTGCAACTGCAACAGCTCGTCATTCACCAGATTCAATAATTCGGTATAGCGAGGCTCAATCACCTCCGCCAGAGTCTGACGCTGCAGACTACGTGGTGGACGCCCGCCAACACTCGGTACTTCCACGGTTTCATCCTTGCTGACAATGGAACCGAGCGCGCAACCGTAACGCACTTTTATCGCTTCTGCATCTGTCGGCGGCGTACCAAACGCATAGGCTATATCGCTGGTGACTACGTTACCAGCATAAGGAATCACTTTTGTGTGACGCAGCGCGCCGCCGGTATACACCGCCATATCCATGGTGCCGCCGCCGATATCTACCACACACACGCCCAGCTCGCGTTCGTCTTCTGTTAACACCGCATAACTCGATGCCAGACCGGCGAAAATCAGCTGGTCAACTTTAAGACCACAACGTTCCACTGCTTTAACAATGTTCTTTGCCATGTCGTTATGACAGGTGATCAGATGCACTTTGGCCTGCATTCGCACACCAGACAAACCGACCGGATTTTTAATCCCTTCCTGATAATCAATGGCGTATTCCTGCGGGATAACATGCAGAATGCGGTGCTCGTCACGTACCCGGACAGACTTGGCCGTATGCACCACGCTTTCTACATCATCCTGCGTCACTTCTTCTTCGGAGATAGGCACCATACCTATTTCGTTCTGGCAGCTGATATGCTTGCCGGACAACGCCAGATACACTGAAGAGATCTGGCAATCGGCCATCAGTTCCGCCTGATCGATGGCACGCTGCACGCACTTGACCACCGACTCCAGATCGTTGACGCCGCCTTTATCCATGCCCCGTGACGGGCAGCTTCCCACACCGATGATATTGATCATGCCATCAGGCAGAACTTCACCGACCAGTGCAGCGACTTTTGCTGTACCGATTTCCAGCCCAACTACCAGTTTTCTGTCCGTCGACTTGATCATTGCTGTTTAGCCTGTGCCTGATTCTGTTGCTGATTACCGTTCTTTTGCTGATCAATGTCTTTTTGCTGATCAATAAATGCCGGGCTCCAACCTACTGCAGCGCCGGTGTCATACCGTAAATCCACATAACTGATGCGCTTGTTTTCATTTTGAGCCTGCCGCTGCAGCAACGGATAAAGCTCCAGAAAACGCGCCAGACGGCGGCTTCTGTCATCACGACCCAGTTCAAGGCGAATATCATCGTCCAGCCCAACCTGCCATGAATGACGCGCGGTCATCGCCACCATCTTTACCGTAAATTTGCCTGCCGCGAGTGTCTGGCTTATCTCGCGGTATCCCTCCAGCACATCCTCCTCTCCACCTTCCGGGCCATACAGCATCGGCATTTTTTTGTTGCCGATACGTTCTGCTGGCACGCTAAAGGCATTGCCTTCGCTGTCAATCATAAGTTGGTCATTCCAGCGCGCAAACGGAACAAATTCAACCAGATGAATCTTTAATTCGTCCGGCCACTGCTTGCGCACGCTGGCCTGCTTAATCCAGGGCAGACGTTCTATCTGCTGCTGAATGACATTCACGTCCTGGGTCATGAACGTGCCGGGCGGCCCCAGCGACAAAATCGCCTGACGAATATCGTCATTGGTGGTGTAGTGCCGCTCACCGGTCACCACCAATCTGGACAGTGGCAAACGGCTGGCGTCTTTCATCCAGCCCAACACCATCCAGCTTCCCCACAGGATGGTACCAGCCACCATCAACAGGAAAACAATCCCTGCCAACTGGCTACCATTGCTACGCCGTGCGCCTTTTTCCTGCTCACGTCCGCGTGTATTCAGCGCCGCCTGCGACATACTAATCCGCTAACTCCACAACAGGTACGCGGCGGTAACCATTGTGTGTCATGACTGGGCGCGACATATCGATGTAACACACCTCAACCTGCCGTTGGCGGGTTTCATCGTAGTCAGCGTTGGCGTGTTTCATCACTACCATCACAAGCTCAGTCATCCTGTTCTCAGTCTGTAGACTTCGCCTGCAGGCGGTTTTCCGCCAGCCGACGAGCCAGTTTGCCAATATTGCCGGCACCCTGAACCAGCACCAGATCATCGCCTTGCAACGCTTGCGCTAACAACTCAGGCAGCGTCTCGACATCGGGCACCATGATCGGGTCAATTTTACCGCGACCACGGATCGTGCGGCACAGCGATCGGCTATCCGCTCCCGGAATCGGTGCTTCACCTGCCGGATACACATCCAGCATCAGCAGCACATCCACTTGCGATAACACATGTGCAAAGTCATCGTACAGATCGCGCGTACGGGTATATCGATGCGGCTGGAAAATCATCACCAGACGCTTATCCGGCCAGCCTGCTCGCGCTGCTTTAATCGTGGCGTCCACTTCCGTCGGGTGATGCCCGTAATCATCCACCAGCATGGCGCTGCCGCTTTTGCCGTTGACCGGCTGTAGCGGAAACTCGCCCAGGAAATCGAACCGGCGGCCTGTTCCCTGAAAACGCACCAATGCCCGCAGGATAGCCTCGTCATCAATCCCTTCTTCTGTCGCCACCGCCACTGCTGCCGCCGCGTTCAACGCATTGTGACGACCCGGTGCGTTCAGGGTCACGTTGAGCAACGGTTTGCCCTGACGCGCCAGGGTAAACAGCCCCTGAGCCCCTACCTGCCGGTAATCAGCGACCCGCACATCCGCGTCTTCGCTAAAGCCGTAGGTGGTGATGTGACGCCCCACTTTCGGCAACAATTCACGAATCACCGCATCGTCAAGACACATCACCGCATGGCCGTAAAACGGCAGGTTGTGCAGGAAGTTGATGAACGTCTGTTTGAGGTTCTCAAAATCTCCCTGATAGGTGTCCATGTGGTCGGCTTCGATGTTCGTCACAATTGCGACCATCGGCTGCAAATGCAGGAACGACGCATCACTTTCATCGGCTTCCGCAATCAGGTAACGACTTGACCCCAAACGGGCGTGCGTTCCCGCCGCTTTAACCAAACCACCGTTCACAAACGTTGGGTCCAGACCAGCTTCCGCGTAGATACTGGTGACCATCGCGGTGGTGGTGGTCTTGCCGTGCGTCCCGGCAATGGCGATGCCGTGGCGAAAGCGCATCAATTCTGCCAGCATCTCTGCCCGACGAATCACCGGAATACGGGCCTCATGTGCCGCGATAATCTCCGGGTTATCAGCCGAAATCGCGCTGGACACGACCACAACGCTCGCCTCGTTCACGTTTTCCGGACGATGGTGGAAATAGATCCGGGCGCCCAGATCGGTCAGTTGTTGCGTTACCGCATTAGGTGCCAGATCGGAACCGCTGATCTCATACCCTTCATTAGCCAGTACTTCGGCGATACCGCCCATGCCAGCACCGCCGATGCCGACAAAATGGATGTGCCGGACACGGTGCATCTCGGGCACGATTGAACGCAGTTTCGCCAGTTCTTGAGTATTCACTATCTTTTATCGCAACCTACATCAACGCCGACGACTGTCGGCCATCATCAATTAATTCCGAACAGCCTGAGCTGTCCGCTGCATCGCCGCTGCCGCAACCTCAGCCGCTACCCGCTCCGTCGCATCGGGGATCGCAACGGTTCGGGCTTTCTGCGCCATATCACGCAAGGTGGTGCGATCCCAGGAGGACAACACGTCGCTTATCGCGTCCACGCTCAGTTCAGACTGCTCGATAATCTTTGCCGCCCCAGCTTGCTCCAGCGGCAATGCATTCCAGTACTGCTGCCGATCCTTATGCTGGAACGGCACAAACAACGCCGGCAACCCGGCGGCGGCAATCTCGCTAACCGTCAGGGCACCAGAACGGCACACGACGACATCTGCCCACGCATACGCCGCCGCCATGTCGTCGATAAACTCGGTAATCCGGTGTTGAGACTCACCGGCTTTTGCATAGGCTGCCTCTACTTCCGCCTGTGCCCCTTTGCCGGTTTGATGCCAGATGGTAACCGCATCATGTAATCGCGCCGCCACGCCAGGCAGGGTTTGATTCAATACCCTGGCACCCTGACTTCCGCCAACAACCAAGACTCGCACCGGGCCACTGCGCTCGGCTAACCGTTCTGTCGGGGATGGTAGCGCCAGTACGTCAGTACGTACCGGATTCCCGACTACATCCGCATTCGGAAATGCCCCCGGAAACGCCTGTAACACTTTTTTGGCGATGCGGGACAGCCAGCGGTTAGTCAATCCGGCAATACCGTTTTGCTCATGCAACACTACCGGGATACCACACAGCCAGGCCGCCAAACCGCCAGGGCCGGAAACATAACCGCCCATACCCAACACCACATCCGGCTGATAGCGACGCATAATCGCCTGCGCTTGCCGCACCGCCCGGAAAATACGCACCGGTGCCAGCAACAAGGCTTTCAGCCCCTTGCCACGCAGACCGGAAATGCGGATAAAGTCGATGTCGATACCGTGCTTCGGCACCAGATCCGCTTCCATCCGGTCAGCCGTGCCCAGCCAGCGGACCTGCCAGCCTTGCGCCATCAAGTGATGCGCTACGGCCAAACCGGGAAACACATGTCCCCCCGTCCCGCCAGCCATCACCATCAAACGCTTGCCTTCGCCACTCATCGGGCACCTCTCGTAAACGCCTGCGCTTTGGTCAGGCGCGTTTCATAATCAATTCGCAACAACAACACAATGGCTGTCGACATAATCAGCAAACTGGACCCACCGTAGCTGATAAGCGGTAATGTCAGCCCCTTGGTCGGCAACATACCGGCGGCGGCACCAACGTTCACCAGCGTCTGAAAGCTAAACCAGATACCGATGGAGCACGCCAAAAAACCCGAAAAACGCTGGTCGATTTCCAGTGCGCGACGCCCAATCGACATCGCTCGAAAAGCGACGAAGAATATCATTAACAACGCTAAAACCACACCGATATAGCCCAGCTCTTCCCCCAGAATGGAGAAAATAAAGTCGGTGTGTGCCTCCGGCAGATATTCCAGTTTCTGTATCGAGTTACCGAGCCCCTGCCCCCACAATTCACCGCGCCCAAACGCCATCAGTGACTGCGTTAACTGATAACCACTGCCGAACGGGTCGTCCCACGGGTTCCAGAACGAGGTGACACGACGCACACGATAAGGCTCTGCGATAATCAACAGCGCGACGGCGAAGATGCCACAACCGATGATCGCCAGAAACTGCCACAACTTCGCTCCGGCAAGAAACAACATCGCCAGCGTCGTAATAAACAACACCACCACCGTACCGAGGTCCGGCTGGGCCAGCAGTAATACCGCCAGCACCACCATCACGCCCATCGGCTTACAAAATCCCCAGAAGTTGTTTCGCACCTCATCGACTTTGCGCACCATGTAACTGGAGAGGTAGCAAAACAACGACAACTTCGATAATTCCGCAGGCTGGATACGCAACGGCCCCAGAGAAATCCAGCGTGACGCCCCGTTCACCGAGCTCCCTACCACCAGCACGATCAACAACATCACTATCGATACCAGCAGCAATACCACGCTGTAACGCTGCCAGACTTCCATCGGTACGCGCATGGTGACCAGCGATAAACCGAACGCCAGCCCGAGATACAGCGCATCACGCTTGGCGAACAGGAAGGGATCGCTGGCCAGACGCTGCCCGACAGGCATCGACGCCGACGTCACCATCACAAAACCAATAACCGCCAGCCCCAGGGTCAACCACAACAACGTCCGGTCATACAGCACAGTGCTGAGGTTGTCGCTTTCACGCGTCCCCATCACCCAGCTCTTAAGACGCCCGAACAGGCTGGCCCCGATAAGGCGCATTATCCCAACTCCTCCGCCAGACGAGCGAACTCATCGCCCCGCTGTTCAAAACTACGGAACTGATCGAGACTGGCACAGGCCGGTGACAGCAACACCATATCCCCCGGTTGAGTACAGCTGGCTATCAGGCGCATGGCCTGCTCCATGGTGTCAGTCTGCTCGGCAATCTCCGGGCGTAACGCCGCCAGTTGCCCGCCGTCACGACCAAAGCAGTACAGCCGAATACGATCACCTTGCAGGTAACGCAGCAGCGGAGAGAAATCAGCCGATTTTCCGTCCCCGCCCAGCAACAGGTGCAACGTTCCATCGACATGCAGCCCACTCAATGCCGCTTCGGTGCTACCAACATTGGTGGCTTTAGAGTCATTCACCCAGCGCACACCGTTACGCTCCAGCGACAACTGGAAACGGTGCGGCAGACCAGTAAAGGTGGTCAGCGCGGTCAAGGCCGATGAGCGCGGGATACCCACCGCATCCGCCAGCGCCAGCGCTGCCAGCGCATTGGTGTAGTTATGCTGCCCGACCAGTTTGATTTCGCGGGTATTCAACACCCGTTCACCTTTCACCCGCAGCCAGGTTTCACCCTGTTGCCGGTTCAGATGATAATCGCCCACATCCACCCCGAAGCTCAGACAACGTGCATCAGCGCCGCGTACCGGCATCGTCAGGGCGTCATCGGCGTTCACAATGCAGACTTTGGCATTTTCATAAATGCGCAGCTTGGCGGCACGGTATTGCTGCAAACCAAGCGGATAACGGTTGGTATGATCTTCAGTGACGTTGAGGATCGTTGCGGCAGCCGCATGCAGGCTGTGGGTGGTTTCCAGTTGAAAGCTCGACAACTCCAGCACATACAGCTGGCTTTCTTGCTTGAGCAATTCCAGTGCCGGAACACCGATGTTACCGCCCACACCGACAGCCCAACCGGCCGCGTGCGCCATTTGCCCCACCAGTGTGGTGACAGTGCTTTTGCCGTTAGAGCCGGTAATCGCGACAATCGGTGCCTGTGCCTCACGGCAGAACAATTCGATATCGCCGATAATCTCAATACCGGCCGTCGCCGCATCGCACAGCACCGGCGTCGCCAATGCGATACCGGGGCTGGCAATGATCAGGTCAGCAGACAGCAACCATTCATCATTAAGGCCGCCAAGATGACGCTCAACGGAATCAGGCAGTTTATCCAGACCCGGCGGACTGATACGGGTATCCATCACGCGCGGCACTACCCCGCGTGCAAGGAAAAAATCAACACAGGAGAGCCCTGTCAGCCCTAACCCGATAATGACAACCTTTCTACCCTGATAGTCCATTTTTACCGTACCTTGAGCGTTACCAGTCCGATGAGCATCAACATCAGCGAAATAATCCAGAACCGCACGATAACTCGCGGCTCCGGCCACCCTTTCAGTTCATAGTGGTGGTGGATCGGTGCCATGCGGAAAATCCGCTGGCCACGCAGTTTGAAAGAGCCGACCTGCAAAATAACGGACAGCGTTTCCACCACGAAAACCCCGCCCATAATCACCAGCAAAAACTCCTGACGCAGCAGCACGGCGATAGTGCCCAATGCGCCACCCAGCGCCAGTGAGCCGACATCCCCCATGAATACCTGCGCAGGGTAAGTGTTAAACCACAAAAACCCGAGCCCGGCGCCGACAATCGCGGTACACACCACCACCAGTTCACTGGCATGCCGGATATACGGAATGTGCAGGTAGCTGGCGAAATTCATGTTACCGGTCGCCCAGGCCACCAGCGCAAAACCCACCGCCACAAACACCGTTGGCATGATAGCCAACCCATCCAGACCGTCGGTGAGGTTAACCGCGTTGCTGGTGCCGACAATCACGAAATAGGCCAGCACGATATACATCAGGCCCAGCTGTGGCATTACGTCTTTGAAGAACGGCACCACCAGTTGTGTTGCCGGGGTGTCTTTACCAATCGCGTACATAGAAAACGCCACGGCCAGCGCCAGCACTGATTGCCAGAAATACTTCCAGCGGGCAATCAGTCCACGGGTGTCTTTACGCACGACCTTGCGATAGTCATCCACAAACCCGACGATGCCGTATCCCACCAGCACCAGCAGTACGCACCAGACATAGGGGTTAGCCAGATTGACCCACAACAACACCGAAATAATGATCGACGCGAGAATCATCACGCCGCCCATGGTCGGGGTACCACGCTTACTAAAATGGGATTCTGGCCCTTCGTTACGCACCACCTGACCGATTTGCAGACGTTGCAGCCAGGCAATCAGGTGCGGCCCCATCCACAGGGAAATAATTAATGCCGTCAGCAGGCTGACAATGGCCCGAAACGTCAGATACGAAAAGACGTTGAAGCCGGAATAAAACTTGACCAGATACTCGGCCAGCCAAACTAACATGTAGCATTCTCCTGTAATGCGTGTACTACCTGTTCCATCGCAGCACTGCGTGAACCTTTAATTAAGACGGTAATGGTATTATGTTGCGTTACCAGCCCACGCAAACGCTCAATCAACGCTGCTTTATTATCAAAATGCTCGCCGGTGCCGCTCGCCTCACCAATCAACGCACTCAGTGTTCCCACGCTCAGCACCTTATCAATGTTCGCCTTGCGGGCTGCTTCACCCACCTGGCGATGGCATGCCTGAGCGTCCTGACCCAACTCTGCCATATCGCCGACCACCATCACCCGATAGCCGGGCATTTCCGCCAGCACTTGCGCGGCAGCCGTCATTGAGCCGACATTGGCGTTGTAGCTGTCGTCCAGCAACAGCTTCCCGGGGGCCAGCGCAATGGGGAACAAGCGCCCAGACACCGCCTGTAACTGCTCAAGGCCCGCTTTCACCGCCTCAAGTGATGCCCCGACCGCCAGCGCCAGCGCCGTTGCGGCCAGCGCGTTGGCGATATTGTGACGCCCCGGTAACGGTAGCGTCACGGCGATATCGCCCATCGGCGTGTGCAACACTGCATCGGTACCCCGTTCGCTGACACGGATATCACTGGCGTAAAAATCAACCCCAGCACGTCCCTGTGGGGAAAAGCGCCACAGCGTTTTCCCTGTCAGCACATTCTGCCAGCGGGCTTCATCGTTGCTGTCCGCATTGACGATCGCCACACCCCGAGCGGGCAAGCCGCCAAAAATTTCACCTTTGGCCTGGGCCACCCCTTCCAGCGAACCAAAGCCTTCCAGATGCGCAGCAGCCAGGTTATTCACCAATGCCGCCTCCGGTCGTACCATCGCCGTGGTGTAGGCGATTTCGCCAATATGATTGGCGCCCAGCTCGATAACGGCGTAGTCATGCTCTGGCGTCAGGCGAAATAACGTCAACGGCACACCGATGTCGTTATTGAAATTACCGGCGGTGTAAAGCACGTTACCGCACTGACGCAGAATCGATGCGGCCATTTCCTTAACGGACGTTTTTCCCGATGACCCCGTCAGCGCCACGACGCGCGCACGACTTTGCTGGCGCACCCAACCGGCCATTACACCCAGCGCCAAACGCGTATCGTCTACCACCAATTGCGGCACATTAATTGGTAAGTGCTTACTCACCAATAATGCCGCTGCCCCATTATTAACGGCATCCGCCGCGTAATCATGAGCATCAAATTTTTCGCCGCGTAACGCGACGAACAGACACCCGGCATTGAGCTTGCGGGTATCGGTAGCAACATCGCTGATAGTCAGGTTTTCGCCCACCAGACGGGCACCCAGCACATCAGCCAACTGTCGCAACGACACGCTGATCATACGATAACCCCCAGCAAACGTGCGACCGTAATGCGATCCGAATAATCCAATCGCTCATTTCCTACCAGTTGGTAATCTTCATGCCCTTTACCGGCGACCAGTACCACATCATCGGCCACCGCCTGCATCACCGCACTGGTGACAGCTTCCGCACGTCCGGCGATCACCTGCACCCGACCGGCATCCAGCAGCCCACTCAAAATATCCGTCACGATCGCCTGCGGGTCTTCGCTACGCGGGTTGTCATCGGTCACAATCACCCGATCTGCCAGTTGTTCTGCAATCGCTCCCATTAGTGGGCGCTTACCTCTGTCGCGATCGCCGCCACACCCGAAGACGCACCATAACGTTCCCCGACAATGCAAACGTGCCGCCGCCAGTGCTTTTTCCAACGCATCTGGGGTATGGGCATAATCCACCACGACCGTCGGGCGTCCGCTGGCAAGAAAAACTTCCATTCTACCGCAAACAGGCTGCAACGCAGAACCGGCCTCCACCAGTTGCTCCAGCGGATACCCTAACGACAACAGTGTCGCCAGGGCCAGCAACAGGTTACTGACGTTGAACTCCCCCATCAGACGGCTATTGATGGAACCGGCTCCCCAACTGGAATCAAACTGCACCGTAAAACCGCTGTCGTGATAATCGATGTGGGTGGCTTTCAGCCAACGCGCCCGTGAGCTATCGATGCTGCCCGCCACACTCACCGCCACGGCGTCTGGCAGACGGCTTAACCAACGACGACCGACCTCATCGTCGGCGTTAATGATTTTCTGACCGACCTGATGCTCGGCAAACAACCGCCACTTTGCGGCCTCGTAATTCGCCATGTCGCCGTGATAATCGAGGTGATCGCGGCTCAGGTTGGTAAAGACAGTGGCGGCAAACGACAAGGCTTCAACCCGATGCTGCACCAGCCCATGGGAAGACACTTCCATGGCAGCGAAGTCGGCCCCTTGCTCCACCAACTGGCTCAGGATCTGCTGTACATCCACCGCCGAACCGGTGGTATTTTCCGAAGGTGCCACATGCCCCAGCAGTCCATTACCCACTGTGCCCATGACCGCACTGGTTTTACCCAGAGCCTGACTCCACTGCGCCAGTAACTGGGTCGTCGTCGTTTTACCGTTAGTCCCGGTGACGCCAATCAATTGCAACGAAGTCGATGGCTGGCGGTAGAAGCGCCCCGCCAACGCCGACAAACGCTGGTTGAGGTGCGCCAGGTAAATCACCGGTACGCCGTGCATTTCAGTCAGGGTGCCATCGGGCGTAGCATCATCCGCCTGCGCGACAACCGCCGCGACGCCCTGCGCAATGGCCTGCGGAATATAGTGCCGCCCATCCGTCTTGTGGCCGACCACAGCCACAAACAGATCCCCGGCAGCCGCCACGCGGCTGTCTAATGTCATTTCCCGCAGCGCGCGCTCTGGGGCGTCGTTCACCCACGGAGCCAGGACATCGCGCAAGTTACGATCTGTCACCTGAACCCTCTTTTCTGTTGATTACAAACTCACTTTTTTCACCGGTCGCCAACGCATCAGGCTCGATATTCATGGTGCGTAGCACGCCGCCCATGATCGCGCCAAATACCGGTGCCGACACCGCACCACCGTAGTATTTCCCCGCCTGTGGGTCGTTAATCACCACCACCAGCGCAAAGCGCGGGTTACTGGCTGGTGCCACCCCTGCGGTATAGGCGATGTATTTGTTGATGTACTTGCCATCCGGGCCGACCTTTTTCGCCGTACCGGTTTTAATCGCGATGCGGTAGCCTTTCACCGCGGCCTTGGTACCACCGCCACCGGGCAGGGCGACACTTTCCATCATGTGCACCACGGTACGAACAATCTGTTCAGAGAACACACGCTCTCCGGGTACCGGCGGGTCAACCTTGGTAATGGAAAGCGGGCGGTAGATGCCGAAACTGCCAATGGTCGCGTAGACACGCGCCAGTTGCAGCGGTGTGACCATCAGGCCATAGCCAAACGAGAAGGTAGCGCGCTCAATATCCGACCAGCGCTGACGGTTCGGGTACAGCCCCAGACTTTCGCCCACCAACCCCAAATTGGTGGCTTTACCCAGCCCAAAGCGAGAGTAAGTGTCCACTAATGCGGAAGCAGGCATCGCCAGTGCCAGATGCGATACACCAACGTTACTGGATTTCTGCAACACCCCGGTCAATGTCAGCTCGCTGTAACGCGCAACGTCCTTGATCTCATGACCGTTGATGTAATACGGCAGTGTATTAAGTACCGCATTTTCCTTGACCACATTACGCTGTAGCGCCGTCATCACCACCATAGGTTTTACGGTGGAACCGGGCTCAAAAATGTCGGTGATAGCGCGGTTACGGATAACGTCGGTCGGCGTGCCGCTCAGGTTGTTCGGGTTGTAAGAAGGGCTGTTGGCCATGGCCAGCACTTCGCCAGTATTCACATCAACCAGTACGGCAGTACCTGACTCAGCCTTATTGAACGCCACGGCGTTATTCAGTTCACGGTATACCAATGCCTGCAGGCGCTCATCGATACTGAGCATCAGGTTGTGCGCCGCCTGACTGTCCACCGAAGAAATATCTTCAATGACGCGCCCAAAGCGGTCTTTGCGCACGGTACGCTCACCGGGGCGGCCAGTCAGCCAGCGATCGAAGCTCTTCTCAATTCCTTCAATGCCCTGACCGTCGATATTGGTAAAACCGATCAGGTGCGACGTTACCTGACCGGAAGGATAATAACGACGGGACTCCTGACGCAGGTTGATGCCCGGCAGCTTCAGCTTGTGGATGTATTCGCCGATCGCCGGGTTTACCTGACGGGCAAGATAGACAAAACGGCCATTCGGGTTGGCGTTCACTTTAGTGGCTATCTGATCCAGCGGGATTTCCAATGCATCTGCCAGCGCCTTCCAGCGCGTGTCCAGCGAGATACCGCCATGATCATTCACGTCTTTCGGGTCAGCCCAGACTGCATTGACCGGTACGCTCACCGCCAGCGGTCGGCCTGCACGATCACTGATCATACCGCGAGCGGTCGGCACTTCTTGTACGCGCAGGGAACGCATGTCCCCTTCACGTACCAGCTTATCAGGCGCGATCACCTGCAAGTATGCGGCGCGTAACATCAATCCCAACATGCACAACAAAATACCGCCGCAAAGCAACGCAAAACGCCAGCTGACGAAGCTGGCATGTTCTTCCTGACGTTTCACTTTTCCTGGTCGCGCTGCTCTCATAATTTAGGCGATACCTGCTAATTCATTGTTGTTTAACCACAATATTTTCCTGTGAAGGATCAACGTGCACCATATGCAGTTTCTCGGTGGCGATCTGCTCGACACGGCTGTGATCGCCCAGGGCGTTTTCTTCCAAAATCAGGTTGCGCCACTCGATATCCAGCGCATCACGCTCCAGCAACAACCGCTCACGCTCTGCCGTCAACAGACGTGTACGATGTGCGGTGGTGACCACCATGATGGCGGACACCAATACCGCTATCAGCAGCAACAGCGGTAACTTGCCATGACGCAGCAGGTCATCACCGATGACACCGCCCAGCGAATGGCGTTCATTCCCGATCACGACGGCAGCCTCTCGGCAAAGCGCAATACCGAGCTGCGCGCACGTGGATTTTCTGCCACCTCATCATCCGGCGGCATCATTTTACCGATAGACTTGAGCGTCTGGCCGCCTTGACTACGCAGTTGTTCTTCCGTCAACGGCAAACCGGCTGGCACCTGCGGCCCCCGGCTATGCTGACGGATAAAACGTTTCACAATACGGTCTTCCAGCGAATGAAAGCTGATTACCGACAAACGCCCTTCGGGAGCCAGCACTTTCAATGCGCCGTCTAACGCCCGTTCGATCTCTTCCAGCTCACTGTTGATGTAAATGCGGATAGCCTGAAATGACCGTGTCGCCGGGTGTTTGTGCTTTTCCCGAATCGGGCTGGCAGCTGCAATCAACTCCGCCAGCGCTTTGGTACGGGTCAACGGGTCGATGCGGTTACGCTCCACAATCGCGCGAGCGATACGCTTGGCAAAACGCTCTTCGCCGAATGTCTTCAACACCCAGGCAATATCGTCTGCTTCCGCTTTCATCAGCCATTCGGCGGCGGACTGGCCCCGCGTGGGGTCCATGCGCATATCCAGTGGCCCGTCGCGCATAAACGAGAATCCGCGTTCCGGGTCATCCAACTGAGGTGAAGACACGCCCAAATCCAACAAAATACCGTCGATTTTGCCGGTCAGCCCACGTTCATCGACGTAATCGGCCAGTTCGGAAAAAGGTCCGTGGATAATAGAAAAGCGAGCGTCATCAATGGTATTAGCCACAGCAACCGCCTGAGGATCGCGATCGATAGCTAACAAACGACCTTCCGGCCCAAGCTGGGACAGAATAAGACGGGAGTGGCCACCCCGGCCAAACGTACCGTCGATGTAGATACCGTTGCTGCGAATGTTCAGGCCGTTGACGGCCTCATCCAGCAACACGGTAGTGTGCTTAAACGTTTCTGCCATGACTATAGTGATAAGTCCCGCAGCCGCTCGGACAAGGGCTCCTGAGTTGACTGCTCCGCGTCAATATCTTCCTTGACTTGTCGATACCAGGTCTGTTCATCCCACAGTTCAAATTTGTTGAACTGCCCAACCAGCATCACTTCTTTCGTAAGACCCGCATGCTGACGTAGCGTCGATGCAATTAATATCCTTCCGGCATTATCCATCTGGCATTCGCTGGCATGCCCGAGTAGCAGGCGCTGAACGCGACGCTCAGCAGGGTTCATACTCGACAGGCGAGAAAGTTTCTGTTCGATAATTTCCCATTCAGGTAGCAGGTAAAGCAGCAGGCAGGGCTGATGCAGGTCGATGGTGCATACCATTTGACCTTGAGCTTCCTCGTTCAGTAAGTCCCGGTAACGGGTAGGAACGGCAAGCCGCCCTTTACTGTCGAGATTGACCAGCGTCGCCCCACGAAACATGACAGTATTTAGTCCTTCATGACCCTTTTTACCACTTTGCCCCACAAATCCCCACTATTGAGAGTTTACGGAGGGGATGAAAACCTTGTCAAGCCAGCACGGATGCGCCCGGGCATTATTTCCCGCCAGGTTCGAGAGTGAAAAAACAGTTCAAAAACCACCACGAAAAAATAATGCGGATTAACGCTGTGATTATTTAAGGAAAATTAATGGCTTTCAGCGAGGGGGCTAAAGATATAGGATTTTTCCTTCGGTGCAATATTATTTTGACTGTCACCGTTCGATACCTATTTCTTAAATATTCTAACGATGTCGAAATATTTTTATAGGCTGATTTTTAAGCATTTTTAGAAATAATTATTCCCGCCAGCAAAAATCATGGCCATAAAAATGAAATTATCGCCTCTGGGATCGCATTTTTTTGACCTGAACCACAGTGTCAGCCACTTCAACTCAGGTTATCTATTCATGCCTGAAACATTAACCCGCTGTCTTACCCTTGCCAGATAGAATAACTGGTTTTATTTCCAGTGCCATTCACATTCACTTGCAATTTACCATCCAGCAACGTTTCCGCTGCAATCTTTTTCTTTTCCGATTTCTTATTTTCCCACCGGACCCCAGTATTACTAATCATTTGTTTTATATGAAATTAGGCACATGATTCACGATAAACGAACGAAAAAGATGATTTGCAACCATAAAGTCGCGCCCTTGAACAAAAAACGAACAAAAATAAGTTTTTTAAGCTAGTTAAAACATAATAAATAGTTATGTACACTACAAAAAAACCAATAAAGCAAAATGAAACACCAATAAATCGCACCATAAGCAACGTTATTGTCCTTCACCACGGAGCCCTACGATATGTTTTCCTTTATTTCGCGCATGCGTGGCATCGTCGCCGATACGGTAGCCATGGTGGTGTATTGCTTCCTGACGGGTATGGCAATCGAAATCGTATTGTCAGGAATGACCTTCGAGCAGTCACTTTCCTCCCGATTACTGTCGATTCCGGTCAATATTGTGATTGCCTGGCCTTACGGACTTTATCGGGACTGGATTGTTGCACTGGCGTTACGCCTGAACGCCAATTCGCGCTGGGGGAAAAATATAGCGGACCTGTTTGCCTACGTCAGTTTTCAGTCGCCGGTTTATGTCGCTATTCTGTTAACGATTGGTGCAGAACCATCACAAATTCTGAAAGCGGTCGCCAGCAATGCGATAATCTCGATGGTGATGGGAGTAGCGTACGGTTATTTTCTGGAATATTGCCGTCGCCTGTTTCGGGTGGATGTTTCTTCTCGTGCACAAATTGTCGGCCATTAATTCTGAACAATAAACAGCCATATCAATATACCCGTCATTTCACGTTACAGGTGTTTTGGCGTCATTCCTGAAGCCCAAATCATTTTGGGTATAAAGATAAAAATAAGAATTATCTCATGCGGCGCGGAGTGAAAAATGACTCCCGCACCGCATGATGTCTCTCAACGACGGCTCAAAAAACCACGACGATAGAGATTCCGGCGAATACGGTATAAACCCGGCTTCGGCTTACGCGGTTCATCCAGACTGGCTAGTACCAGTTCCAGTACGCGCTCAGCCACTTCACGATGACGCTGCGCTACCGCCAGCACCTGGCACTCAAGGAAATCCAGCAATTCATTATCGCCGAATGTGGCAATAGCCAGATTGTTCGGCAAGCGACCACTCTGCCTGAGCGTTACATCCATCACACCTTGCAGCAACGGAAATGAGGTAGTAAACAGCGCCTGCGGCATGGGGTGGGTTTTCAGGTATTCTTCAAACACTGCTGCCGCCGCACTGCGTTCATAGCTGTTGGCATAGACATAATTCACCTGACGCGGATCCTCTGCGAAGGCACGTCTGAATCCTTGCTCACGCAAAAAACTCACCGACAGTTCCGGCAGTGCGCCCAGGTACATAACCGATTCAGCAGGCACTTTACGCAACTCCTGCGCCAGCATCTCAGCGTCTTCCATGTCTGCGCCGACCACACTGGTGAAATGCTCACGATCCAGTGCTCGATCAAGCGCGATCACCGGCAGAGGATCGTTGGCCCAGCGCTGATAAAACGGGTGTTCCGGCGGCAGCGCCGTCGACACGATGATGGCATCTACCTGACGCTGCAACAGATGTTCAATGCAGCGCATCTCATTATCGGGTTGGTCCTCAGAACAGGCGATCAGCAACTGATAACCACGCTGCCGGGCCTGACGCTCCAGATAATTGGCGATGCGGGTGTAACTGGTGTTTTCCAGATCTGGAATGACCAACCCGATAGAACGGGTACGCCCTGCGCGCAGACCGGCTGCGACGGCGTTCGGATGGTAGTTGTGCTCCCTGACCACCGCCATCACTTTCTCAACGGTCTTATCGCTGACACGATACTGTTTCGCTTTACCGTTAATCACATAACTGGCCGTCGTACGCGAAACTCCAGCAAGACGCGCGATTTCATCCAGTTTCACTGGCAACCCCTTAATAAGCCGGACAAAAAACAAAGAATGGAAAGATAACCATGCATTAACCGTGGATATGATACCGATCTAAACGCAGAAAACACTGACGGGCAACCGCTTTTATTATTTACAGCAATCAGGATCAAAAAAGCCCGGCTTCATGGCCGGGCTCAATAATACCATCAGAAAAGCAGGTATTGCTGTATGAAAATCAGCAAATCGTCAAACAATCGACGACATTTCAGCACCGCGTCAGCGCATAACGCGGTCTCCGCGCGATACGCCTACAATGCCGGAACGCGCCACTTCAACAATTTCAGCCACTTCGCGCACGCTATTAAGAAACGCATCCAGCTTCTCGCTGGTCCCCGCCAATTGCACGGTATACAGCGAGGCGGTGACATCGACTATCTGTCCGCGGAAGATTTCCGCACTGCGTTTAACTTCTTCGCGGCCATAACCGGTGGCCTGCAATTTCACCAGCATCAGTTCACGCTCGACATACGCGCCCTGACCCAGTTCGCTAACTCGCAGCACGTCCACCAGTTTATGCAGTTGCTTTTCAATCTGCTCGAGCACTTTCTCGTCACCCACTGTCTGGATGGTCATCCGCGACAAGGTAGGGTCATCCGTCGGGGCGACGGTCAGGCTTTCAATGTTGTAGCCGCGTTGAGAAAACAGGCCAATCACGCGCGACAGAGCACCCGATTCATTCTCCAGCAATACCGACAAAATACGACGCATGATCAGGTCCTCTCCGTTTTGCTTAGCCACATCTCATCCATCCCGCCGCCGCGGATCTGCATCGGATAGACATGCTCGCTGCTGTCTACTCGTACATCCACAAACACCAGCCGATTTTTCTGTTCCAGCGCCGCTTTCAACTTCGGCTCCAGCTCATCCGGGGTATCGATAGTGATGCCGACATGGCCGTAGGCTTCCGCCAGCTTGACGAAGTCCGGCAGAGATTCCATGTAAGAGCTGGAGTGACGGCCGGAGTAGATCATGTCCTGCCACTGTTTCACCATACCGAGGAAGCGGTTGTTCAGGCTCACCACCACAATCGGCAGGTCATATTGCAATGCGGTAGACAGCTCCTGAATATTCATCTGGATACTGCCGTCACCGGTCACGCAGATAACCGTTTCTTCCGGCAATGCCAGCTTGATCCCCAGCGCGGCAGGCAAACCGAATCCCATCGTCCCCAGGCCGCCGGAGTTAACCCAACGACGCGGCTGGTCAAACGGATAATACAGCGCAGCGAACATCTGATGCTGCCCCACATCGGATGCCACGTAAGCCTTGCCTTGGGTCAGGCGATGCAGCGTTTCGATAACCGCCTGCGGTTTGATCGCGTCACCATCGGTGTTGTATTTCAGGCACTGACGGGAACGCCACTGCTCGATGCGCAACCACCAGTCACGCATTGCGTCGAATTTCTGCTGAACCTCGCCGCCTTGCGTCAGCAGTTCCAGCATCAGGCTTAACACCTGACGAGCATCGCCGACGATCGGAATATCCGCCGCCACCGTTTTAGAGATGGAGGCCGGGTCGATATCGATGTGCAAAATGGTGGCGTTCGGGCAGTACTTCGCAAGATTATTGGTGGTTCTGTCGTCAAAACGAACCCCGACGGCGAAGATAACATCAGCGTTATGCATCGCCATATTGGCTTCGTAGGTACCGTGCATACCCAACATCCCCAGGCTCTGGCGATGCGTGCCCGGGAAACCTCCCAGCCCCATCAACGAACTTGCCACTGGCAGGTTGAGTTTTTCCGCCAACTCGCGCAGTTCCTGATGACAATTGGCGTTAACAACGCCGCCACCGCTGTAAATAACCGGGCGTTCGGCAGCCAGCAGCGTCTGCAAGGCGCGTTTGATTTGGCCTTTGTGCCCCTGCACCGTCGGGTTATAAGAGCGCAGACTTACCTGATCAGGATAGGCATACGGCAGCTTCTTAGCCGGGTTAAGAATGTCTTTTGGCAAATCCACCACCACCGGCCCAGGACGCCCCGTCGACGCCAGATAGAAGGCTTTTTTCAGCACGGTGGGAATGTCTTCAGTCTGTTTAACCAGATAACTGTGCTTCACCACCGGGCGAGAAATCCCCACCATGTCGCATTCCTGAAAAGCGTCATACCCGATAAGTGACGTCGCCACCTGGCCGGAAATCACCACCAGCGGAATGGAATCCATGTACGCGGTGGCAATACCGGTAATGGCATTGGTTGCGCCCGGCCCCGAGGTCACGAGCACTACCCCAACTTCACCCGTCGCTCTGGCGTAGCCGTCTGCCATATGTACCGCGCCCTGCTCGTGGCGCACCAGAATGTGTTCTATACCGCCAACGGTGTGCAGCGCATCGTAAATATCCAGCACCGCACCGCCCGGATAGCCGAACACATGTTTTACGCCCTGATCGATCAACGATCGAATCACCATCTCGGCGCCTGACAACATCTCCATGGGTTTGCCTCTTATTGTTCAGATAGCGAGTTGCTTCTGCATTGACAGGGGAACCCCCCGCGCTCATTAGACGATACACGGTGAATGAAACAAGAGCGTGCGAGCTTTCGCCACACGCCTGCGCTTTCGCAGTACATCGCCCGGGTTTTTACATATAACTTATTAACATAACGCCAGATTATGAAGCAGGCAAACGCCGCTGCCGGGCTGGCAACGGTGTGATAATGGTAAATCAACTGTTAAAAGAGGAACGAAACAGATAAAACGCTGGGGAGCGACCACGGCATTAAAAAATATCCCGCCGCGGTCAGGCATTACAGAGTGAAATATTGACGATAAAATTGCGACTCAACGTGCGTCATCGCCGTCAAAATGTCTGCTACTCGGTGTACATTGCCTCAATTTCCAGCTGATAACGCTGATGAATGACCTTACGACGGAGTTTTAATGTTGGAGTCAGTTCACCTTCCTCCTGACTAAACGGCGTCGGCAACAAAGTGAATTTTTTCACCTGCTCAAAGCGGGCAAACTCTTTTTGCACCTCACGCAGCCGCTGTTCAAACAGCGACACAATATGGCTATGGCGCAGCAGTTCCAGCCGGTCCTGATACCGCAGGTTAATCGAATGGGCATACTCTTCCAGTGCGTCAAAACACGGTACAATCAACGCAGAGACATATTTGCGGGCATCAGCGATCACCGCGACTTGCTCAATGAAACGATCCTGCCCCAGCGCCCCTTCCAAATGCTGTGGCGCGATGTATTTGCCGCCCGAGGTTTTCATCAGATCTTTGAGGCGTTCGGTGATGAACAGGTTACCGTTCCCGTCTACATCACCCACATCGCCGGTTTTAAACCAGCCGTCTGGCGTGAACGCCGCCTCAGTGTCTTGTGGACGCTGGTAATAGCCGCGCATCACCGTCGCACCACGTACCTGGATTTCATTTTGCTCGCCGATACGCACCTCGATACCCGGCAACGGCGTCCCCACCGACCCGAGCAGGTACTGATTCGCTTCCCAGCAGGACACCGTAGCGCAGGTTTCCGTCAGGCCGTAGCCATAAACGATACGCACCCCCATCGCCTGAAAGAAAGCGATGATATTGTCATCCAGACGCGCACCTGCCGCTGGCAGAAAACGCACCTTTCCTCCCAGCAACTGACGTAGACGTGACAATACCAATCGATCAGCAAGCTGGCAGGTCAGCGCATTCCACACACCAGCGCGTTTTCCGGCTTGTTGGCGTAAAAACCGCTTCGTGCCTTGGGCGATTCCCCAATGAAACAGCGCACGCCGATGCCACGGTGCCTGCGCCACTTTTTCATGGATTGCGCTAAACACCTTCTCGTAAAAGCGCGGTACGGCGCACATCACCGTCGGGCTCACCGCTGTCATCGCCGCACGTACCTGATTGGTATCACGCAGATACACATTCTGTGCGCCGCGGTGCATGATAAGGAAGCTCCAGGCACGTTCGAATACATGCGATAACGGCAAAAAGCATAGCGACACGTCCTGTTCGCTTATCTGCAACCGCTCATCATGCAACATCAGTTGGGTTGCCATGTTGGCGTAATCCAGCATGACGCCTTTCGGCTCACCGGTAGTACCGGAGGTATAGATGAGCGTGAACAGATCGTGCAGGTCCCGCTCTGCCACACGCTGGCGCAGGACAGACTCCCACACGGATAACTCGGCCTGCGCTTCAAACTCCTGCAGTGAGACGGCAATATCGCAACCCCGGCGGCGTGTCTGCTCATCAAGCAAAATAATGGTGCGCAGTTGTGGACAGGTACTGCGTAGCGACATCAGCAAATCAAACTGTGCCTGACCGCCCACAAAAACGGTTCGGATATCCGCCTCATTGAGAATAAAGGCCGCCTGCGCCGCCGCACTGGTGGCATAAAGCGGCACGGTAATCGCGCGCAAGTGCAACAATGCCAGGTCTGCCAGCGACCAGTTAATCGAATTATCAGAGAAGATGGCCACCCGCTCCTGAACATCAACGCCCACTCCCAGCAGGCCGCAGGCGATGCGGCGAATACGCTCGCCCACCTGATGCCAGTCAAGTTGCTGTTCCTGACCGGGTTCCCATTCACGAAACGCCAGCGCGTCAGGACGTTGGGCTATTTGTTGCTGAATGCGGTGAACCAGGTGGTATTGTGGGAGTAAATTCGTCTTCATGCGCGTAAAAGTCTGACAATCTCAAAAATAGGCGTAAAAACCGGGCAGGCAGTCTACCGCGCCCATCAGTAGCGTCAAAGCCCTTTACGCCGCTTTTCCACCAGGAATGTGACGGGCAAAACACCCCGAATATCACCACCGGTGATGATCCCGATGTTGACATCACTGCGGGAATCAAGTACCAATAAAAGCAGAACTTCGTTTTCAACTCATTTTGGATACTGAAACAGCATGTTTAACGTCGCTCAGCTACTAGGCCTACTACTAAACGCATCTTACTTGCGCGGTATGCCGGTGGGCGAAATTCAGAGCTGATTTCAGGTCACCCCCATAAAAAACCCGCGCCGTTGCGCGGGTTTTTTTTTACTCGCCGGGCGCCCAGGCTAACAGAACAAAGGAACCAGACCGATGAACCAACAAGTGATTATTTTCGATACGACGTTGCGTGACGGTGAGCAAGCGTTGCAGGCCAGCCTGAGTGTAAAAGAAAAGCTCCAGATTGCCCTGGCGCTGGAAAGGATGGGCGTCAATGTGATGGAAGTCGGTTTTCCCGTCTCCTCTCCCGGCGATTTCGAATCGGTACAAACGATCGCCCGTAACATCAAAAACAGCCGTGTTTGTGCCCTGGCACGTTGCGTTGAAAAAGACATTGATGTGGCGGCCGAATCCTTGCGCGTTGCCGAGGCGTTCCGTATCCATACGTTTATCGCCACCTCGCCGATGCATATCGCGACCAAACTGCGCAGCACGCTGGATGAAGTCATTGAGCGGGCCACGTATATGATTAAACGCGCCCGCAACTACACCGACGATGTGGAATTCTCCTGTGAAGACGCTGGCCGTACCCCGATCGAAGACCTGAGCAGGGTGGTGGAAGCCGCCATTAACGCTGGTGCCCGTACCATCAATATCCCGGATACTGTCGGTTATACCCTGCCCCACGAATTCGGCAACATCATCGCCTCGTTGTACCAGCGTGTGCCGAACATCGATAAAGCGATCATTTCCGTGCATACCCATGACGACCTCGGTCTGGCGGTGGGCAATGCCATGGCGGCAGTACACGCCGGTGCTCGTCAGGTAGAAGGTACACTCAACGGCATCGGCGAACGCGCGGGCAACTGTTCACTGGAAGAAGTGATCATGGCCATCAAGGTACGCAGCCAGTTGATGAACCTGCACACCAGCATCAACCATCAGGAAATCTACCGTACCAGCCAGATAGTCAGCCAGATCTGCAACATGCCGATCCCGGCCAACAAGGCGGTAGTCGGCGCCAATGCGTTCGCTCACTCTTCCGGTATCCATCAGGACGGCGTGCTGAAAAACCGCGAAAACTACGAAATCATGACGCCGGAATCCATCGGCCTGAAAGAAGTGCAGTTGAACCTGACTTCCCGCTCTGGCCGTGCTGCCGTTAAACACCGCATGGAAGAAATGGGCTATAAAGAAGGCGACTACAATCTGGATACGCTGTACGCCGATTTCCTCAAACTGGCCGACAAGAAAGGTCAGGTGTTCGACTATGACCTGGAAGCGCTGGCGTTTATCAACAACCAGCAGGAAAGCTCCGAATTCTATCGGCTGGACTACTTCAGCGTGCAATCTGGTTCTAGTGTTATGGCTACAGCGTCCGTCAAATTGTCATGTGGCGACGAGACACTGTCCGAAGCAGCTACCGGTAACGGCCCGGTTGACGCTGTGTATCAGGCCATTAACCGCATTACCGGCTACCCGATCAATCTGGTCAAATACCAGTTGTCCGCCAAAGGACAAGGTAAAGAAGCGCTCGGCCAGGTGGACATTGTGGTGGAATATCAGGGCCGCCGTTTCCACGGCGTCGGTCTGGCGACGGACATCGTCGAATCCTCCGCCAATGCGATGGTTAACGTATTAAACAACATCAAACGTGCGCAACTGGTTGAAAAAGAAGTGCAGCGTTTGCAGCAACACAACAAACACAACAGTCAGGAAACAGTGTGATGAGCAAGAGTTACCATATTGCCGTCTTACCCGGTGACGGCATCGGCCCGGAAGTAATGGCTCAGGCGTATAAAGTAGTGGATGCGGTTCGCCAGCGTTTTGGTTTGCGCATCACCACCAGCGAATACGACGTCGGTGGCATCGCCATCGACCGGCAGGGTACGCCGCTGCCACAGGGGACGATCGAAGGCTGTGAACAGGCCGACGCCATTCTGTTCGGCTCGGTTGGCGGCCCGAAATGGGAACATCTGCCACCGGCAGAGCAACCAGAACGTGGCGCGCTGTTACCCCTGCGCAAACACTTCCGCCTGTTCAGCAACCTGCGCCCGGCACGTCTGTATCAGGGGCTGGAAGCCTTCTGCCCGCTGCGTAGCGACATCGCCGCCAACGGTTTCGACATTCTGTGCGTGCGTGAACTGACCGGTGGTATCTACTTCGGCCAGCCGAAAGGCCGTGAAGGCAGCGGCATGTACGAACGCGCTTTCGATACCGAGGTGTATCACCGTTTCGAAATCGAGCGCATTGCCCGCATCGCCTTTGAATCAGCACGCAAGCGCCGCAGCATCGTCACCTCTATCGATAAAGCCAACGTGTTGCAAAGCTCCATTCTGTGGCGCGAAATCGTCAACGAAATCGCCCGCGATTACCCGGATGTTCGCCTGAATCATCTGTATATCGACAACGCGACCATGCAGTTGATTAAAGATCCGTCCCAGTTTGACGTACTGCTGTGTTCTAACCTGTTCGGCGACATCTTATCCGACGAATGCGCGATGATCACCGGTTCCATGGGGATGTTGCCGTCAGCCAGCCTCAACGAACAGGGCTTTGGTCTGTACGAACCGGCCGGTGGTTCCGCACCGGATATCGCAGGCAAGAACATCGCCAACCCGATCGCCCAAATCCTGTCTGCGGCACTGTTGCTGCGCTACAGTCTGGGTGCAGATGATGCTGCCACCGCCATTGAGCAGGCGGTCAACCAGGCGCTGGCGGAAGGTTACCGCACCGGCGATCTGGCCAGCGGCAGCAACGCCGTCACCACCGATGAAATGGGCGATGCGATTGCCCGATTTGTAGCAGAAGGGGCGTAATCATGGGTAAGACCTTATATCAGAAATTGTTCGATGCGCATGTGGTACACGAAGCACCGAATGAAACCCCACTGCTGTATATCGACAGACACCTGGTGCACGAAGTGACCTCACCGCAGGCATTCGACGGTTTGCGCGCCATGGGCCGTAAAGTCCGCCAGCCGGGCAAAACCTTCGCCACCATGGACCACAACGTCTCGACTCAGACGCGTGACATCAACGCCAGCGGCGAAATGGCCCGTATCCAGATGCAGGAGTTGATCAAAAACTGTGCCGAGTTTGGCGTGCAACTGTATGACCTGAACCACCCGTTTCAGGGCATCGTGCACGTTATCGGGCCAGAACAAGGTATGACGCTGCCGGGGATGACCATCGTTTGCGGTGACTCCCACACCGCCACCCACGGCGCGTTCGGCGCACTGGCATTCGGTATCGGTACCTCTGAGGTAGAACATGTACTGGCGACGCAGACGCTGAAACAAGGCCGCGCCAAAACCATGAAGATCGAGGTCGTGGGTGACGCGGCCCCGGGTATCACCGCCAAAGACATCGTGCTGGCCATCATCGGTAAAACCGGCAGTGCTGGCGGTACCGGCCATGTGGTGGAATTCACCGGCAGCGCTATCGAAGCGCTGAGCATGGAAGGCCGCATGACCTTGTGCAACATGGCAATCGAAATGGGTGCCAAAGCCGGTCTGGTCGCGCCGGACGACACCACCTTTGCTTACCTGAAAGGTCGTCAGTTCGCGCCGACCGGTAGCGATTGGGATGCCGCCGTGGAGTACTGGAACACCCTGCGTTCCGACGCCGATGCGCACTACGACACCATCGTCACACTGAATGCCGCCGACATCGCGCCGCAAGTGACCTGGGGCACCAACCCCGGTCAGGTGATCGCCGTTGATCAAATCATCCCGACACCGGAATCCTTCCATGATCCGGTAGAACGCGCCTCGGCAGAAAAAGCGTTGGCGTATATGGGTTTGCAGCCGGGCGTGAAACTGACGGAGGTGGCAATCGACAAAGTGTTTATCGGTTCCTGCACCAACTCCCGTATTGAAGACTTGCGCGCTGCCGCTGCTATCGCCAAAGGGCGCAAAGTGGCCGACGGCGTGCAAGCCTATGTTGTCCCCGGTTCCGGCCCGGTCAAAGCACAGGCAGAAGCCGAAGGTCTGGACAAAATCTTCCTGGATGCCGGTTTCGAATGGCGTCTGCCCGGTTGCTCTATGTGTCTGGCAATGAATAACGACCGTCTGAACCCGGGCGAGCGTTGCGCTTCGACCAGTAACCGTAACTTTGAAGGGCGTCAGGGCCGTGGTGGCCGCACCCATCTGGTCAGCCCCGCGATGGCGGCGGCGGCGGCGATTACCGGTCGTTTTGCAGACATTCGTGAACTGAATTAAGAGAGGCAACCATGGCTAAATTTACCCAACACACTGGTTTGGTGGTGCCGCTGGATGCCGCCAACGTCGATACCGACGCGATTATCCCGAAGCAGTTTCTGCAAAAGGTGACCCGTACCGGTTTCGGTCAGCATCTGTTTCACGACTGGCGTTTTCTGGACGATGCCGGTCAGCAGCCTAACCCGGATTTCGTGCTGAACCAGCCGCGCTATAAAGGTGCAAGCATTCTGCTGGCACGCGAAAACTTCGGCTGTGGCTCTTCCCGCGAGCACGCGCCGTGGGCGTTGACCGACTACGGCTTTAAGGTCGTTATCGCCCCAAGCTTCGCCGATATTTTCTACAGTAACTCGTTTAACAACCAGCTGCTGCCAGTCAAACTGAGCGATGCCGATATCGACGACCTGTTCAAACTGGTAGCCAGCCATGAAGGCATTACCTTCACGGTGGATCTGGAAGCACAGCAGGTTAAAGCAGGCGAGAAGACCTACTCGTTTGAAATAGACAGCTTCCGCCGTCACTGCATGATAAATGGTCTGGACAGCATCGGCCTGACGCTGCAGCACGACGCATCCATCGCCAGTTACGAGCAGCAACAACCGGCGTTTCTGCGCTAGTTTGGCCTTGCTGTTTTATTGCACGCACAAAGCCCACTTCGGTGGGCTTTGTTGCTTGTAACCTCAATGAGGACGCGAACCTCGGCTCCAGTAGGCCATAAAGGTGACTGACTCCTGCGCCAGGCCTTTTTCTGCCAGCAGATACCGGCGCAGCGCCTTCACCGCTGAGGATTCAGTGGCCACCCACCCGAAGAACTGCCCCTGCTGCGTGCTGGCCGGTTCCCACACCTTCTCGCCCTCTGCGATATCTGCCACCATCACTGGCTGTGCTGCTACCTGCGCTGCTGGGCATGACCAATGGCGCGCCGCCTCCAGCAAGCGCTCACCATAGGTCGCGCCCGTGCCTTCACGCGGCAACCAGACCACCTCGGCGAACGGCAAATTGCGATAATCGTCAGTGCAATCGGCCTGTAACGGTACTTCGATAAATGCCTGCACTTGCGGCGGGTTATCCTGCTGCGCCAACTGTTCCAGAATGCCTTTGATGGCTGGCAACGCGGTTTCATCGCCCATCAACAACACCTGACGGGTGTTGGCTGACAGCACCCACTCATAACCGCCGTTATCGCCGGCAAAGTCACCACGTGGTGCCACTACCTGCAATGTCGCACCCGGTTGCGCACTCAGCACCCACGCTGACGCCGGGCCTTCCGTGCCATGCACAACGAACTCCACCACCATTTCGCCGGTTTCGGTATCCAGACTGCGCAACGTATAAGTACGCGGGATAGGGCGCTGTGGTTTCGGCATAGCCTGCACCAGCTTATACCACTCACCCACATCCGGCAGGCGTGGCGGCGTGCCGTCTTCAGCAGGCAACAGCACTTTAATGCGCTGATCCGGCGCGCAGATTTTCATCTTTCTCACCGCCTCGCCGCGAAAGACACAACGCATTAGCGAGGGGGTAAGCAATGTCTTATGGGCCAACGTCACATCAAACACTTTATATTCCTTTACCCCAGCCATAACCTGCCTTTACCTCTTTGTTAGTGACTCCACGGCAACACGCCCCAATAACCGGTTCCGATGCCAAACGTCGACTGTTTTAACATTAAAAAATGCTAATGAGAACCATTATTGAATCAATTTTAATTCTCATATAAGGCGGTACTGTCAGTGCGGGATTGCCCGCGTGATCACGGTTTTATCCGGTACTTTTGCCCTATTCTGATTGTTCGTTATTCACGAGATAAGGAGACCTCATGACACGCATCATCCGGTGTTATCGCCTGAGCCTCTCCGGCGACTGTCGCCCCTGGTTCAACATCGACCACCGCCTTACCGACGATTTCCCACGCTCGCTTCATGCCTGATTCAGCATCTCGCTGATTTTTTCCTTTTATTTCAATTTATTGTTTTTTGACGTCATACAGCGGCAAACCGGCCTGCTGACGGCGTTATGGAGAAAGTGCATGAAACGCATCCCTGAGCCTTTTCGTATCAAAATGGTAGAAAACATCCGTATGACCACCCGCGACGAACGGGAACGCGCCTTGCAGGAAGCAGGCTACAACCCGTTTTTGTTACGCAGTGAGGATGTCTACATCGACCTGCTGACCGACTCCGGTACCGGCGCCATGAGCGACCGCCAGTGGGCCGGGCTGATGATGGGCGACGAAGCCTATGCCGGGTCGCGCAACTACTACCATCTGTGCGATCAGGTGAAAGCGCTGCTGGGTTATCCGTTCACGATTCCGACTCATCAGGGCCGTGGCGCGGAACAGATTCTGTTCCCGTGTCTGATTGCCAAAAAGCAACGCGCTGGCGGCGGCAAAAAGCCGGTGTTCATTTCCAACTTCCATTTTGACACCACTGCGGCCCATGTAGAGCTAAACGGTGCACGCGCCATCAATGTGGTGACCCCCAAAGCCTTCGACACCACCACCTATTACGACTGGAAAGGCGACTTCGACCTTGACCTGTTACAGACCACCATCGAGCAACACGGTGCGGACAACGTCGTGGCGATCATCACCACCGTCACTTGCAACAGCTCCGGCGGTCAGCCGATTTCAATGGGCAACATGCGTGAGGTGTATCGCATCGCGCAGCAACACGGGATCCCGGTCGTGATCGACTCGGCCCGGTTTTGCGAAAACGCCTGGTTTATCAAGCAACGTGAAGCCGGTTATGAGAACCGCTCGATCAAAGCGATCGTCCATGAGATGTACCAGTACGGCGACATGCTCACCATGTCAGCGAAGAAAGATCCGATGGTGAACATCGGCGGACTGTGCTGTTTTCGCAGCGACGAAGATCTGTTCAACGAGGTACGCATCCGCTGTGTACCGATGGAAGGGTTTGTGACCTACGGCGGGCTGGCCGGGCGCGACATGGAAGCGCTGGCTATTGGTCTGGAAGAAGGTATGAACGAAGACTACCTGACCTATCGTATCGGCCAGGTGACCTACCTCGGCGAGCGGCTGCGTGCCGGTGGGATTCCGATTCAATACCCAGTAGGTGGGCATGCGGTGTTTGTCGATGCGAAAAAGCTGCTGCCGCATATCCCGGCGGAGCAGTTCCCGGCACAAGCGCTGAATAATGAGCTGTATCTGGAAGCAGGTATCCGCAGTGTGGAAATCGGTTCATTGCTGCTGGGGCGTGACCCGGACACCGGCGAACAGAAACCGTCGCCGCTGGAACTGCTGCGTCTGACCATTCCGCGTCGGGTGTACACCAACGATCACATGGACTATATCGCCGACTCGCTGATTGCACTGAAAGAAAGGGCCAGCAGCATCAAAGGTCTGACGTTCACCTATGAGCCGCCGGTATTGCGCCACTTTGTCGCCCGGCTGAAACCGGTGGAATAACGCGCCACCATAAAACCTGCCATAAAAAAAGCCAGCGGAGCACTCCGCTGGCTGGTGAACAGCACCATTACTCAGAACACTGTGGCGGTTTCCCGCCGCCGTTCTCACTCTCATTCGATAGCCACCGGCATTACAGCCAGCGGCGATACTCTTCCTCGTCCATATCCTGGATCTGCCACTGCGTAACCTGTAACAGCAATGCCATTCGCTGTGGAGCGGTGAGTCCCCCCCACCCCCGACGACAGCCTCGGCAAAGCCAGCGACGATAAAAGCGGAATAACCGGCACATAGAGCCTCCCCTTCACGACGGTTCGCGTACAGAACCATTCACTGCTATTCAGTATCCGCGTAATATAGGGAAAAATATATTGATGACCTTGAGTCGTGGAGTTCCCCTTTTATGTCCTCCCCACGCCTGCAACAACAATTCGTTCGGTTATGGCAATGCCTGCAAGGTCAGGATACTGACACTACGCTGCAGGAACTGGCCGGGTTGCTCAGTTGCTCCCGTCGCCATGTCCGCTCGCTACTCAACGCCATGCAACAACAAGGCTGGCTCACCTGGCAGGCAGAAGCCGGGCGTGGTAAACGCTCGCGTCTCAGCTTTCTCTACACGGGATTAACCCTGCAACAGCAGCGGGCCGAAGACCTGCTGGAGCAGGACCGCATCGACCAGTTGGTACAACTGGTGGGTGACAAGGAAACCGTACGCCAGATGCTGATGTCACACCTTGGCCGCAGCGTGCGCCAGGGCCGCCACCTGCTGAGAATCCTCTACTATCGACCGATGCATAATCTGCTGCCCGGTAGTGCGTTACGGCGCTCGGAAACCCACATCGCCCGCCAGATTTTCAGCGGGCTGACCAGCCTAAATGAGGAAAATGGGGAACTGTTACCGGATATCGCACACCACTGGCAGGCGTTGTCACCCTTGCACTGGCGTTTCTACTTGCGCCCGGCGATTCGCTTCCACCACGGCCGGGAACTGACGATGGAAGACGTGATCACCTCGTTATCCCGGTTAACGTCGCTGCCGCTGTTTTCCCATTTAGCCGACATCTCGTCACCGACGCCGTTCGTGCTGGATATCCGGCTCAGCATGCCGGACGACTGGCTACCGTGGTTGCTCGGCAGCGTACCGGCCATGATCCTGCCGCAAGAATGGCCAACGCTGCCGGACTTTATCCGTCAACCCGTAGGCACCGGGCCCTATAAGGTGGTGCGCAATTCCCCCAATCAGTTAAAAATTGCCGCGTTTGACGATTACTTCGGCTACCGGGCGCTGATTGATGAGGTCAGTATCTGGGTACTACCCGACGCCCCGACCATCCCCGCTTGTACCGTCACGCTGCAAGGCGATGACACCATCGACAATGAACTGGAGAATCGGCTCGAAGAAGGCTGTTATTTCCTGCTGTTTGACCGCCGTTCTGCGCCAATGACAGACCCAGAGGTCCGCCACTGGCTGTGTCAGGTATTAAGCCCGGTAGCGATGCTTGCCCTGGCGGACAGCCCATACCAGAGTGACTGGTCTCCTGCCTATGGCTTGCTCCCGCGCTGGCATCACAGCCCACCGCGCGCGGTACGGGAAAAACCGGCCGGGCTGACCCACCTCACGCTCACTTACTACCGTGACCACCCTGAGTACGCGGTGATAAGCGACATCATGAGCCGCTTGCTGGCATCACACGGCGTCACACTGACACTACGCAGCCTGGAATTCGACGCCTGGTGCCAGGGCACCGATGTCGGCGATATCTGGCTCGGTAGCGCCAACGTCTATCTGCCGCTGGAGTTTTCGCTGTTCGCGATGCTGTATGAACTGCCGTTGCTGCGACACTGTTTGGGGGAAGAGGAACTGGATAGCACCGCACGCCAGTGGCGTCAGGGTGAACTGTCGCTGGCAGAGTGGAGCCAGTCGCTGGTCAGTAACCAGCAACTTCACCCGCTATTCCATCACTGGTTGCGCTTGCAGGGGCAGGCCAACATGCGAGGGCTGC
The DNA here is from genome assembly GCF_000406165.1 of Dickeya zeae NCPPB 2538. Classification (NCBI taxonomy): domain Bacteria; kingdom Pseudomonadati; phylum Pseudomonadota; class Gammaproteobacteria; order Enterobacterales; family Pectobacteriaceae; genus Dickeya; species Dickeya zeae. Next base: position 3,808,719 of record NZ_CM001977.1, read on the forward strand.
ACATGAATACGCTGGGTTGGTTCGATTTCAAGTCGGCCTGGTTCGCGCCGCCCGCCCCCACCACCTGACCCTCCGCTCCCCGTCATGGCGCTTTTCCTGATGTGACAAACACTTTACAATGGTGCCGTTCTCAACGGGGTGCGGCCCCAACATTCATGTACGCGTCGTCATGTACCAAGAGTCATGCACGAAAAGCCATGTACGTTTGCGCCGCTGAGAAAATACCCGTCGAACCTGATCCGGTTAATACCGGCGAAGGGATTTGAGACTGCATTCTGCTTGCTCAAAGACCTTTGCCGCCTTCAACAATTTGGAGCGCAAAGTGTTAAAGAAATTATTGTCCTGCCTGTTATTGCTGTCCGCCCCTGTGTTTGCCAAACCCATTCTGACGGTCTACACCTACGATTCGTTCGCCTCGGAGTGGGGCCCCGGCCCGGCGGTCAAAACCGCGTTTGAAAAAGAGTGCGACTGTGAGCTGAAATTCGTGGCGCTGGAAGATGGCGTCGCCCTGCTCAACCGCCTGCGAATGGAAGGTAAAAATACGTCGGCGGATGTGGTGCTGGGGTTGGATAACAATCTGGTACAAGCCGCAGCACAGACCGGCCTGTTCGCCCCGCATGGCGTGAACACCAGCACGCTGACAGTGCCCGGTGGTTGGCACAACGAGACCTTCCTGCCGTTCGACTACGGCTATTTCGCCTTCGTCTATAACAAAGACAAACTGAAAAACCCGCCGAAAAGCCTGCATGAATTGGTGGAAAGCAACCAACCGTGGAAAGTGATCTACGAAGATCCGCGCACCAGCACTCCGGGGCTGGGGTTACTGTTGTGGATGCAAAAAGTGTATGGCGACAAAGCACCACTTGCCTGGCAGAAACTGGCGGCGAAAACCGTCACCGTCACCAAAGGTTGGAGTGAAGCCTACGGCCTGTTCCTGAAAGGTGAAGCCGATTTGGTACTGAGCTACACCACCTCACCGGCCTACCATCTCATCGCTGAGAAAAAAGACAGCTATGCCGCCGCCAACTTCAGCGAAGGCCACTATATGCAGGTCGAAGTCGCCGCCTCACTGGCTGGCAGTAAAAACCCGCAGCTGGCGGCACGCTTCCTGCAATTTATGATAAGCCCCACTGTTCAACAGCTCATTCCGACCACCAACTGGATGTACCCGGTGATCAAAACCGAGCTGCCTGAGGGCTACAACACCCTGACGCTGCCAGCCAGCGCGCTGGAGTTTTCCCCACAGCAAGTCGCAGAACAGCGAGCGAATTGGGTTCAGGCATGGCAGCGCGCCGTCAGCCGCTGATCCCAGGCTGGCTGTGGCCGGGGTTGCTGGCCGCGGTTCTGTTGATCGCAACTGCGGCACTGGCGTTCGGCGCACTGTGGCTGGACGCCCCCCTACCCCCTGGCTGTCGCTGTGGAATGACAGCTACCTGTGGCATGTCATTCGCTTCAGCTTTTGGCAGGCGTTATTGTCTGCTCTGCTTTCCACTTTGCCCGCGCTATTTCTGGCGCGGGCGTTGTATCGTCGCCGTTTTCCCGGTCATCGCCTGCTGTTGCGGTTGTGCGCGATGACGCTGGTACTGCCGGTGTTGGTAGCCGTGTTCGGTATACTCAGCGTCTATGGCCGGGAAGGCTGGCTGGCCCGTCTGCTGATGCAGGTGGGCATCGAATACCGGTTTTCGCCTTACGGCTTGCAGGGCATCCTGCTGGCCCATGTCTTTTTTAATCTGCCGTTGGCAACGCGACTGTTCTTGCAGGCGCTGGAAGGCATTGCGACCGAACAACGCCAGTTGGCAGCCCAACTCGGTCTGCGCGGCTGGTACTTCTTCCGTCTGGTGGAGTGGCCGTGGCTACGCCGCCAGCTCTTACCCGCCGGGGCACTGATTTTCATGCTGTGCTTTGCCAGCTTTGCTACCGTGCTGGCGCTGGGCGGTGGCCCGCAGGCGACGACCATCGAACTGGCTATCTATCAGGCGTTAAACTTTGACTATGACCCTGCGCGGGCCGCGCTGCTGGCGCTGTTGCAGATGGTCTGTTGTCTGGGGCTGGTGTTACTCAGCCAACGACTAAGCCGGTTATTGGCAGTAGGCGTCAGCAACCGCCAGCGCTGGCGCGACCCACAGGACAGCCTGTTTAGCCGGGTCACCGATACGCTACTGATTACAGCAGCGCTGTTATTGTTGTTGCCACCGCTCCTGGCCGTCTTCGCTGATGGGCTAAATCGCTCGCTGCCAGACGTATTGCGCCAGCCTGCACTATGGCAAACGCTCTGGACTTCACTGCGTATTGCGCTGGCGGCCGGTGCGCTCAGCGTAGCGTTAACCCTGATGTTATTGTGGAGCAGCCGTGAACTGAAACTGCGTCAGCAACGGTTAGCCGCCCAGTGGCTGGACCTGAGCGGGATGCTGATTCTGGCGATGCCGGGCATTGTGCTGGCGTCAGGGTTTTTCCTGCTATTCAATCGAACCATCGGGCTACCCTCCTCCCCTTACGGGCTGGTGGTGCTGACCAATGCGCTGCTGGCCATTCCCTATGCGATGAAAGTGCTGGAAAACCCGATGACGGACACCGCCGCACGTTACAGCTTGTTGTGTCAGTCACTGGATATTCGTGGCTGGAATCGACTCAGGGTGGTGGAACTGAAGGCGCTACGCGCGCCTATTGCACAGGCGCTGGCCTTTGCTTGTGTATTATCGGTGGGTGATTTCGGCATCATCGCGCTATTTGGCAACGAGCAGTTTCGCACCCTGCCGTTTTACCTTTATCAACAAATCGGCGCGTATCGCAGTGCCGATGGCGCGGTAACGGCGCTGCTACTGTTGGTATTGTGCTTTACGCTGTTTACCCTGATTGAGAAACTGGCAGGCTTACATGATAGCGCTCCATAAGTTGACCTACCTCTACCAACACCTGCCGATGCGCTTCGATTTACAGGTGCAACCCGGCGAGCGCCTTGCCATTCTGGGCCCGAGTGGCGCGGGGAAAAGTACCCTGCTGAGCCTGATAGCGGGCTTTCTGTCAGCCGATAGCGGCCAGTTACAGCTTAACGGGCAGGATCATGCTGCCACACCACCGGCGAAACGCCCGGTGTCGATCCTGTTTCAGGAAAACAACCTGTTCCCCCATCTGACGCTGGCGCAGAATATCGCCCTTGGCCTGCATCCCGGCCTGAAATTAAGTGCGGACCAGCAGCAAACGCTACGTGATATCGCGGGCCGCATGGGGCTTTCGCCACTGCTGGAACGCCTGCCGTCGCAGGTGTCTGGTGGGCAACGCCAACGGGCGGCACTGGCGCGTTGCCTGATTCGCCAGCAACCAATCCTGCTGCTGGATGAACCGTTTTCCGCACTCGATCCGGCGCTGCGTCAGGAAATGCTGTCACTGGTGGATGAGATTTGCCGCGAACGGCACCTGACGCTATTAATGGTGTCACACCAGTTGGAAGACGCCATACGCATTGCGCCACGCAGCATACTGGTGGTAGACGGCCGAATCTATCACGATGGCCAGACCAGCGAACTGGCGCAGCATGCACAGGCTGCGAAAATACTGGGGCTGGGATGACAAACACCCCATTTAAAATGTGACATTAAGCACATTTCTGTGGTTTGGCTGTGTTGAAGCCTTGTCTATTTTTCCGCGCTCATGGTTATATGGGAGCGCAAATTAACCAAAACGAACATTAAGGTTACCCGTGAAACACACCACCTCTACTTTCGCACTACTAAACAACGCCGCGCTGCTTGACGCGGTCGTCGTCGTGCGCGTGGTGGTCGTGGTCGGCAGCGCGCCGTAACGGGTTCCGAATCAAACCTAGATTCCCAAACCCCGCCGGCGCAAGCCGAGCGGGGTTTCTTTATGTCCACCCTCCCCGCTCCTCCTGACCGGCTCTGATAAAGGATATGACTATGCGTTATACAGGAGCTGAGCTGATTATCCGTCTGCTGGAGCAGCAAGGCATCACCACAGTAAGCGGTATTCCGGGCGGCGCGGCGCTGCCGTTGTACGATGCGTTGGGAAAGAGCCACATCATTCACCATGTACTCGCCCGCCATGAACAGGGTGCCGGATTCATCGCTCAGGGGATGGCGCGCGCCAGCGGTAAAGCCGCAGTGTGTATGGCCTCCAGCGGGCCCGGTGCCACCAACCTGCTGACGGCCATCGCCGATGCCAAGCTCGATTCTATTCCACTGGTGTGCATCACCGGTCAGGTGCCTTCCAGCATGATCGGTACCGACGCGTTTCAGGAAGTCGACACCTATGGCATCTCGATCCCGGTGACCAAGCACAACTATCTGGTGCGCGATATCAGCGAACTGCCACAGGTGATTAACGACGCCTTTCGGCTGGCACAATCCGGCCGTCCTGGCCCGGTCTGGGTGGACATCCCTAAAGACGTACAAACCGCGACCATCGAACTGGCAGAGCTGCCTGCACCGGCCACGCTGCCCCCGGCTCCGGCTGTCGATACCCATGCTCTGAACGCGGCGGCGGCGATGATCAATCAGGCCAAACGCCCGATCCTGTATCTGGGGGGTGGGATCATTAGTGCAGATGCGCATCAGCAAGCCATCGAGCTGGCCGAACGTGCCGGGTTACCCACTACCATGACGCTGATGGCGCTGGGGGCAATGCCAGTGGATCACCCGCTGTCGCTCGGGATGCTCGGAATGCATGCCGCCCGCTATACCAACATGATCCTGCAACAGTCTGATCTGTTGATCGTACTGGGTGCCCGTTTTGACGATCGCGCTATCGGTAAAGCGGAAGAATTCTGTCCGGATGCCCGTGTTATCCACATCGATATCGATCCCGCTGAACTCGGTAAGATCCGCCAGCCGCACGTTGCACTTCACGCCGATGTCGCGCAAGCGCTGGAGCAGTTACTGCCATTGGTCGAACGCCAGCCCCGTACCGAGTGGCTCGAACAGGTGCGTTCCCTGCAACGTGATTTTCCGTTCAATATGCCAAATACCGACGACCCGCTCAGCCATTATGGGTTGATCCGCGCGGTGGCGGCGCAACTGGACGACCAGGCCATCATCACCACGGACGTAGGTCAGCACCAGATGTGGGTCGCGCAGGCGTATCCACTGCGGCGTTCACGCCAATGGCTCACCTCCGGCGGTTTCGGCACCATGGGCTTTGGCGTACCGGCGGCTATTGGCGCGGCGCTGGCGGAACCACAACGTACGGTGGTGTGCTTTTCCGGTGACGGCAGCCTGATGATGAATATTCAGGAAATGGCTACTGCGGCGGAAGAGAACCTGAACGTCAAAATCGTCCTGATGAACAACCAGTCACTGGGGTTGGTGCACCAACAACAGGAACTGTTCTATAAGCAGAACTTCGTCGCATCAGACTACCGTTACCAAACCAACTTTCTGGCGATCGCCGCCGGATTCGGCTTCGCCACCTGCGATCTGAACGCGGCGGAAGACCCGCAAACCGCCTTGCGCGACGCACTGCAACGCCCCGGCCCGACATTGATTCACGCCGCGATTGATATCAACGAAAAAGTGTTCCCGATGGTACCGCCGGGTGCCGCCAATATTGAGATGATTGGAGATTAAATTATGCAGACTTCATCGACGACTGCACAGGTCACACTGGAACTCTCAGTACGCAACCACCCAGGCGTGATGTCCCATGTGTGCGGGCTGTTCGCCCGCCGCGCGTTCAACGTGGAAGGCATCATGTGTATGCCGCTACCCGGCAATGAGCAAAGCCGTATCTGGCTATTAGTGAAAGATGATCACCGCTTACCGCAGATGATAAGCCAGGTAGAAAAGCTCGAAGACGTATTACAGGTGACCCGCCACGGCGAAGAGATGAAAATCTTTGATCAGGTAGCGGAGTTTTACCGCTAACCCTCAGAAGGCGATACCGGGCAAACCGGTATCGCATCTCCTCACTTACCGTTTTAAAAACTTACCCATTCAGAATTTGCCACAGCAGGTGTCGATAAACCGGCATCAACGGGTGTTGCCACAGCTGCCACAGACTGATGACCGCAATAATAGCCGTCAGCGGAGCCAGCCAGCGCAGGCGCGCCAGTGTCAGCCAACCGTTTGGTTCCGCCGTATTCCCACGAGGAGCACGCCACCACCGCCATACCAACCAGCCCGCACTCCACAGCAGGACAGCGGTCACCAGCAACAGCCACTTAAAGCTACCGCTGTCAGCCTGTTTGGGAATATCAATCGCCACACCGGCCAGAATACCGGGCAGCAGATACACCGGAGGCCAGGTAAGACAACCGATGATATTCGGCAGCGCAAAACGCCGGGGCGATAGCTGCAACATCCCCGCCACCATCGGGATCAGCGGCCGGGTCGGGCCAAAAAACCGGCCAATCAGAATCGTCGCCATACTGTGCTGGTGCAGCATTTTCTCCGTGCGATACAGGTATGCCCGGTGCTTTTGCAGGAACGACCAGTTATGCAGCTTCTCGTTAAAGTGCCAGCCGATGAAATAGGAAATCCAGTCCCCCAGCAGACAACCAATGATGCCCATCCCCCAGGCGGGATACAGCCCCATATTACCGCTGCCGATCAAGGTGCCCAGTGACGCCATCATGATTGTGCCGGGTAACAGCAACCCTACTAACGCCAGTGACTCCAGAAACGCCACCAACAGTACCGCCGTCAGCGAATACGCCAACGATTGAGTGATCAGATGCTCCAGCCAGGCTTCCATACGTCTCTACATTTCTGCTTTTTTATAAACAAAGATAACGGGATGATAGCAGGAAACCGCTGGCGTATGGCAGGAAGGAGTAAAAGTGCCTCTGGCACGGTACTCATCATCACCGACGCGTCGCTTCCTTGAAGCGGCACTATTTTGTTGTTATAAAAGCAACACTTTAAAGTCGTGAATGGATTTACCGATGGAAGAAGCCAGGGAAATACACATGAAAAAAACAATATATACCTCACTTCTTATAACACTATTGGTCTCAATACCATCCTATGCATCAGTCAGTTTAACTAAGAATGATGATAAAACCTTATCAAGTGAAGTAATAAAGTCAGGAAATAACAAAGGAATCATTGACATCAATATTCAGGAACATCAGCAGTTTGATATTACTGATGATGGAAAATATATAGGAACAATAATACCCGCCAGAGGATTCTATAAAAATTATTATCCACTGTGTTTTATTGGTTGGTCAACTGATAAAAAAACAATATCAAAAATCATCCCATCAATAGGACAAGGGTATTTTGAACTTTCCCTCTGTTCAAAACTTGATGCAATAGGAAAAATAGAGGAAAAGGGAAGAACCTTTATTGGCTTTGTATACACTGTAGGGTTGATAGACAGATATTTTCAAAACCACTTCCTCATTGAACTTAATAGAGAAAAAAGAACTATAGAAGATAAAAGTCAACTCATTGAAAAATTTCAAAATGATTCAGAAAAAAAGAGCATAGCTGATCTCAAAAATAATATAAAGAAAATCGATGAGGAATTGCAATGAAGAAAATACTAGCAACAATAACATTGCCGATGTCGCTGCAAGCATACGCATCAATTATATTAACGCCGATTGATGGTAGCCATCTATTATCAACATTATCGATAAAAGCTCAGCCACTGGAAGTGGAGCAGATATAAATACATAACAGCCAATCTTTTGATGTTATTGAAAACGGTAAATATATAGGTTCACTAATTCCCGCCGAAGGATATTACAAAAAATACAACCCATTATGCTTTATTGGCTGGTTAACAGATAAAAAAGAAATCAGTAACATTGTACCATCTATTGGTCAGGGAGACTTTGAAAACTCAACTTGCCTAAGCCTCGATGCAGTAGGGAAAATTGATGTTAGAGATAAAACATTTATAGGTTTTGTTTATACTATTGGGTTAAGAGATAGACGAGCAAAAAATTATTTTTTAATTGAGATCGATAAAGAAAATAGGACAATAATAGATAAAAGCATACTTATCGATAGCCTACAAAATAATGGTAATAAGAAAAGCATTACGATGCTCAGAAAATATCTCTCTCAAACTATCTTACGTTAATCTAGACTTATTGGCCAATGATAAAACCAAAAAATAAATGGTGAGACTCATAAAAAAACCTCAAAGTAAGTGGCATGACCTTCATGATTAACAGAAATCACAATAAATTTACTTTTATCTGGAGACTCCCATACCTCCCGATAACCATCATCCATACTTAGTTTAAACTTCAATGAATTAATATACTTTCTTAACATATCAATATCGGTGGTATTTTCAAAATATATCCCTATCACCTGTTTCCCTGGCCCCTCAGCATCACCGTGTTTAACTTGATAATGTTGGGATATTCTGGGTACATTTTTTATTATTTTCTCAACTAACTCATCGCCTTCAAAACCAATCAATGAGGGAATACGTGCATTGGCATTACAGGCACAGATAAAAAAGAAAAAATAATAATCAGCTTATTCAATACCCTCATATCCTTCTTACCACTCTCCTTTAAATACAGTGATTACTTCATTTCACCCATAAAATCATAACCAGATTAAGATAAATTGAATTATACAACGTAAACCAGATAACCAATACCGACAAGTAGACCGCTCCAACGTGTGAGTACGGCAACTGGACAAAACCTGTATGCATATACATAATTTATGCCATTACTCCACTGACCCGCTGACAACACGCCATGACCCTTTCCCCACCGCGTCAGGGATTTGTACTGACCCGCCACTGGCAAGACATCCCTGCCGGAGTCCAGGTCGAATGCTGGCTGGCAACTGACACTGGCCCCTGTCGGGTCAGGTTGTCACCGCAACAGGCGGTAGCGTTTGTCCCGATGCGTCATCAGGCACGTATCAGCCAGTTATTAAGTGAAGAAAAGCACTGGCAACTGCGGCCGCTGGCGTTGAAAAACTTTCACCACGAGCCTCAACTGGGACTCTACTGCCTGCAATATCGCCAGCTGTTGCGATTGGAAAAGAAGCTACAGGAGGCGGGAATTCCGGTGTACGAAGCGGATATCCGCCCGCCGGAGCGGTTTCTGATGGAGCGTTTTATCACCGCGCCAGTCTGGTTTAGCGGCGAAGAAAGCGCTGACGGGCTGATCGATAACGTCAAACTCAAACCGGCCCCTGACTACCGCCCGTCACTCAAAACGGTGTCGCTGGATATCGAAACCAGCCGCCACGGCGAGCTTTACTGCATCGGTCTGGAAGGGTGCGGCCAGCGTCAGGTATTTATGCTGGGGCCAGAAAATGGCAACAGAGAGGATGCTGGCGACCTGACGCTGGAATACGTCGCCAGCCGTCCACAACTGCTGGAAAAACTCAATCAGTGGCTGCACACCTACGATCCGGATGTCATTATCGGCTGGAATCTGGTGCAGTTTGACCTGCGGGTGCTGCAACAGCACGCCGAGCGTTACCGCATTCCATTACGATTCGGACGCAACAGTCAGGAGCTGGAGTGGCGCGAGCATGGCTATCGACAGGGGCATTTTTTCGCCAGCGCGCCGGGCCGGTTGATCGTCGATGGTATCGAAGCACTGAAATCCGCCACCTGGCATTTTGCCTCGTTCAGCCTGGAATTTGTCGCCCAGTCGCTGCTTGGCGAAGGGAAAGCCAGCGACAATCCTTATCAGCGACTGGAAGAGATCGAGCAGCGTTTTCAGCAAGACAAACCCGCGCTGGCGCGCTACAACCTGAAAGACTGCGAGCTGGTGACGCGCATCTTCGAGAAAACCCATTTAATCGCCTTTTTACTGGAGCGGGCGAGCGTCACCGGGCTGGCCGCAGACCGCAGCGGCGGCTCGGTAGCGGCATTTACTCACCTCTACCTGCCACGTATGCACCGGGCCGGGTTTGTCGCCCCCAACCTGGGTGAGATCCCGCCGGAAGCCAGCCCCGGCGGCTACGTGATGGACTCCCGCCCCGGTCTGTACGATTCGGTGCTGGTACTGGACTATAAAAGCCTCTACCCCTCCATCATTCGCACCTTCCTGATTGACCCGGTCGGGCTTATCACCGGCTTGCAGCAGCCTGATGAACAGCACGCCGTCGAAGGTTTTCGCGGTGCCTGGTTTTCCCGCCGCCAGCATTGCCTGCCCGCTATCGTAGAAGAGGTGTGGCACGGGCGTGATCTCGCCAAGCAGGAGAACAATAAACCGCTGTCACAGGCGCTGAAGATCATCATGAATGCATTTTATGGCGTACTGGGGTCGAGCGGTTGCCGCTTTTTTGATCCTCGACTGGCGTCGTCGATCACCCTGCGCGGCCATGAGATCATGCGCCAGACCCGTTCGCTGATTGAAGCCAAAGGTTATCAGGTGATTTATGGCGATACGGATTCGACCTTCGTGTGGCTTAAGCGCGCCCATCGCGCGGACGAAGCGGACGCCATCGGTCGTGAATTGGTCGCTTATATCAACGACTGGTGGCAACAGCACCTGCATCAGCAACATGGGCTGAACAGCGCGCTGGAGATGGAATACGAAACCCATTTTCACCGTTTTTTGATGCCCACTATCCGTGGGGCCGAACTGGGCAGCAAAAAACGCTACGCCGGTATGACAATGACGCCACAGGGTGAGCAGATGGTATTCAAAGGGCTGGAAACGGTACGTTCGGACTGGACACCCCTGGCGCAGCAATTCCAGCAGCAGCTTTATCGGCGTATTTTCCACCGTGAACCGTATCAGGAATGGGTGCGGGAATACGTGGCTAAAACGATGGAAGGCGAGCATGACGACCTGCTGGTCTACCGCAAACGCCTACGCCATAAACTGAGCGACTATCAACGCAATGTACCGCCGCAAGTCCGCGCCGCCAGAATGGCCGACGAGTACAACCGTCAGCATGACCGTCCTTTGCAGTACCAAAGCGGCGGCTGGATAAGCTACGTCATCACGGTGAATGGCCCCGAACCGCTGGAGAATCGTCACTCAATGCTGGATTACAATCACTATGTGGAAAAACAGCTGCAACCGGTGGCCGATGCCATTCTGCCTTTCATTCACGATGATTTTGCTACACTGATTACCGGACAGATGGGGTTATTTTAACAATCCGATGGTGCCTGACAGGTGACGAACAGGCCGCCATCCAGTACCATAGCGCCCTTTCAAAAATATCAGGCGTGGGTCCACGTCTGTCAGTTAGACAACGGTCAATTACATCCGGGGCGCTTCCCCCATACCCGCATCACACAGGCTGTGCACGATAGCATCTCTGTCGCGCAGGGCGGGTAAGGTATTGCCGTACGCAGGGGTCGGCAGCCTCCTGTTCAGACATTCTCCGACAACGACGAGTATCGAGCTTAGAATTTATGCCTTTTACACTTGGTCAACGCTGGATCAGCGATACAGAAAGCGATTTAGGATTGGGTACGGTAGTGGCGATGGATGCCCGCATGATTACGGTGCTATTTCCGGCTAGCGGCGAAAACCGCCTCTATTCCAGAAATGACGCACCTATCACCCGTGTCATGTTCAATCCTGGCGATACCGTCACCAGCCACGAAGGCTGGCAACTACAGGTGGAAGACGTTCGTGATGAGAACGGCCTGCGCACCTACATCGGCCAGCGTCTGGATACCGACGAGCCCGCTGAACTGCGGGAGGTGTTCCTCGACAGCAAACTGACCTTCAATAAACCGCAAGACCGGTTGTTCGCCGGGCAGATTGACCGCATGGATCGTTTTGCACTGCGTTACCGTGCCCGTCTGCACCAGCATGAACAGGCGCTGCAATCCTGGGGAGGGTTGCGTGGCATGCGCGCCAGCCTGATCCCTCATCAGTTACACATCGCCCGCGAAGTAGGCCAACGCCATGCGCCACGCGTATTGCTGGCCGACGAAGTCGGTTTGGGTAAGACCATCGAAGCTGGCATGATTATCCACCAGCAATTGCTGGCAGGTCGTGCCGAGCGCGTACTGATCGTGGTGCCGGAAACCCTGCAACATCAATGGCTGGTGGAAATGTTGCGCCGTTTCAACCTGCTGTTTTCGTTGTTTGACGACGAACGCTACGCCGAAGCCCGCCTGGATAGCGACAACCCGTTTGAAACTGAGCAACTGATCATCTGCTCACTGGATTTTGTCCGCCGTAACCCCTCCCGTTTCGAACAGTTGCTGGATGCCGACTGGGATCTGCTGGTGGTGGATGAAGCCCATCATCTGGCCTGGAGTGAAGCCGCGCCGAGCGCTGGCTATAAAGCGATTGAGCGTCTGGCACGCGCTATTCCTGCCGTCTTGCTGCTGACGGCAACGCCAGAGCAATTAGGTCAGGAAAGCCACTTCGCCCGCCTGCGTCTGCTCGACCCGGATCGTTTCCACGATTACCACGAATTTATCGCTGAACAGCAACAATACCGCCCGGTCGCCGATGCGGTCACCCTGCTGCTGAGTGGCAACAGTATTAGCGATAGCGAACGCAACGCCCTGAGCGAGATGCTGGGTGAGCAGGATATCGAACCGCTGCTGAAATCCATCGCCAGCAACAGTGAAGACAGCGCCGCCGCACGTCAGGAACTGATCACTATGCTGATGGACCGCCACGGCACCAGCCGTGTGCTGTTCCGCAATACCCGTCAGGGCGTGAAAGGGTTCCCGAAACGCGAGCTACACCAAATCAGGCTGCCGTTACCCACACAGTATCAGACAGCGATTCGCGTATCCGGCATTATGAATGCCCGTAAATCCGCAGAAGACTGCGCACGCGACATGCTCTACCCGGAGCAAATTTATCAGCAGTTCGAAGACGATAACGCCACCTGGTGGAGCTTCGATCCACGCGTCGAATGGATGCTGGAGTTTCTGACCAGCCATCGCGATGAAAAAGTACTGGTAATCTGCGCTAAGGCCGCCACTGCGTTGCAACTCGAACAAGTGCTGCGCACCCGTGAAGCTATCCGCGCCGCCGTCTTCCACGAAGGACTCTCTATACTCGAGCGTGACCGTGCTGCTGCGTATTTCGCCTCGGAAGAAGAAGGCGCTCAGGTACTGATCTGTTCGGAGATCGGATCCGAAGGCCGCAACTTCCAGTTTGCAAGCCATCTGATCATGTTTGATCTGCCGTTTAACCCGGATCTGCTGGAACAACGTATCGGTCGTCTGGATCGTATCGGTCAGAGCCGTGACATTCAGATTCTGGTGCCTTATCTGGAAAATACCGCTCAGGCATTGCTGGTACGCTGGTATCACGAAGGGCTGGATGCGTTCGAACATACCTGCCCGACGGGTCGCGCAATTTATGACAGCCACTACGAGCAACTGATCAACCTGCTGGCGAAACCGTCTGAACAAACCGGACTGGATGACTTTATCCATACCTGCCGTCAGCAACATGACACGCTGAAAGCGCAACTGGAGCAAGGACGTGACCGCCTGCTGGAGATGCACTCCAACGGCGGCGAGCGGGCGCAAGCACTGGCACAAGCCATTGCCGAGCAGGATAACGACGTCAATCTGGTCAATTTCGCACTCAACCTGTTCGACATCATCGGTATTCATCAGGATGACCGTAGCGATAATTTGATTGTGCTGACACCGTCTGATCACATGCTGGTGCCGGACTTCCCCGGCTTGCCGCAGGATGGCTGTACTATCACGTTCGATCGCGATCAGGCGCTGTCGCGCGAAGATGCCCAGTTCGTGAGTTGGGAGCATCCGCTGATCCGCAATGGTCTGGATCTGATCCTGTCTGGCGACACCGGCAGCTGCGCTGTATCGCTGTTGAAAAACAAAGCCTTGCCGGTCGGCACACTGCTGGCAGAGCTGGTCTATGTCGTGGAAGCACAGGCACCGAAGAAACTGCAACTGACCCGCTTCCTGCCACCGACGCCGATTCGCGTCCTGCTGGATCGCAAAGGCACCAATCTGGCCGCACAAGTGGAGTTCGAGAGCTTCAACCGTCAACTGAGCGCCGTCAATCGCCACACTTCCAGCAAGCTGGTCAATGCGGTGCAAGACGAGGTGCACGATATGTTACAGAAGGCTCAGCCATTGGTAGAAGCACAGGCTCAAGCGCTGATCGCCGAGGCGCAGCGTAACGCCGAAACACAGTTGCGCCGCGAACAGGAACGACTGGAGGCGCTCAAAGCCGTCAACCCGAACATCCGTGACGATGAACTGGAAGCGCTGGAAGAACAGCGTGAACAGGTGCTGCTGAATCTGCAACAGGCCAACTGGCGTCTGGATTCCATCCGTCTGGTGATGGTGGCGCACCAGTAAACCTCATCTGTTATCTACCTACTTCGCGGCAAGGCCTGCCTTGCCGCGATGCCGGAGCCTTCATGGAACCCTATAACCCCCCTCGCGAGCCCTGGCTGCACATCCTGTATCAGGATCAGCACATCATGGTGGTGAACAAGCCTAGCGGACTGCTCTCCGTTCCCGGTCGCGCCGAAGAACATAAAGACAGCATCATGACCCGTATTCAGGCTGATTTTCCCACCGCCGAGTCCGTCCATCGTCTGGATATGGCCACCAGCGGTGTGATGGTGGTCGCCCTGACCAAAGCGGCTGAGCGAGAGCTGAAACGCCAGTTCCGCGAGCGGGAACCGAAGAAGTCTTACATTGCCCGCGTTTGGGGCCATCTGGCGCAGGATGAAGGGCTGGTCGATCTGCCGCTGATTTGCGACTGGCCTAACCGTCCGAAACAAAAAGTCTGCTTTGAGCAAGGTAAGCCCGCCCAGACCGACTACATCGTCTTATCACGGGACAGCGATGGCACCACCCGAGTGAAACTGATGCCTATCACCGGTCGCTCACATCAGTTGCGTGTCCACATGCTGGCATTGGGTCACCCGATTCTGGGCGACGGGTTTTACGCCCACCCGGAGGCGAAAGCACTGGCACCCCGTTTGCTACTGCATGCACAGGAACTGGCCATTACCCATCCGATTTTTACGACACCGATGCACTTTCGTTGCGAAGCCGACTTCTAATACCTGTGCTCAGGCTCCAACTCTCGCACTGAAAACCGTGCAGCGTTAGAAACGAGCGCCCTGTATGAAAACAGGCAATCATGGAAAGAAGTGCGACGACGGGAACAGCAAAAAGAGAAGAAGAATTAGCGAGAAAACTTGTTGATTTTCAAAAACTCATAGGCAGCCTGAATATCCTGCGCTTTACGCTTGGCTATCTCAATCATGCGCGGCGACAGGCCTTTGCCCATCATTTTATCAGGGTGGTGTTCGCTCATCAGTTTGCGATAAGCGCGCTTCACCGTCGCCGCATCATCCGTGCTACGTACCCCTAATGTCCGGCAGGCGCTCTCGATAGTCGGCCCGCGCGAGTATACCGGCGGCCGCTGGCCATAGGACTGCCCACCATAAGACTGATTACGCCGCTGATAAGACTTATTGCCCTGTCTTGATGATTGTTGCTGACTATTATTCTGCCGTGATTGATGGGTGCTCCCTTGCCGCGACTGGTAGGTATTGCCCTGTCGTGACTGGTAACCACTGCTGCTCTGTTTTGACGACTGATGGGCACCACGCTCCATGTTGCGCATGAACAGCTCAAACTGTTCGCGGGTTACGCCCAGCTCATCGGCAAACACATACAGCAACCGCCGTTCATTCGGGTGTAATGCGCCGTCTACAAACGCGGCCTGTAACTGAATCTCCAGAAACATTCTGATTAAATCAAAACGTCCAATGCAGGCGTCGCGTAACTTACGCAGCTTATTACGCACCGGAAACTGACTGGCTTTCCCTTCACGGAACGCCTGTTGCGCGGCATTACGCGCCTCGCCATGCAGTTCCAGCCGGTCCATCATGGTGGTCGCGATACGGATATCAGACTCCGTCACCCGCCCTTTTGATTTGGCCAGGTGCCCCATCGCCTGAAAGGTGGTCAGACAAAACAAGGCCTGGCGGGTGGCTTGCGCGGAAAAAAAGTCGCGACGACGGGATGCACGAGCTCTGTCAAGCAAATGACCCAACAGCAGCCCGATTATCAACCCGCCGACACCGGCGCTGGACACAATCCCCAACGCCAGTCCCAGCAACTTTCCCCAATACCGCATATACTCCTCAAATCCCCATGCCGTCGGCCAAAAATTGCTTTATCATACCCGTCATTTATCTTTGCTCCTAACGGCAACGCATAGAAAATGGCGGGGATTTTGCACTGGCGCTACGCCGGTGGCTAATATAGTCTCTGACCGTTTGCCGGCATGACGCCCTTGATGACGGAACACCAGATACCGCGTATGAAAAAAAGTTTTCCAACCCTGCTGGCCTCATTAATTGGGTCGGCGCTGTACAGCCAGCATGCGCTGGCCGATCTCGCCTCTCAGTGTATGTCGGGCGTTCCTGTATACAATCGTCCGCTGGTCACCGGGGACACCAGTCAGTTGCCGGTTCACATCAAAGCGGATCAGTCACAGGCCAACTACCCCGACAGCGCCTTATTTACCGGCAATGTGAACGTCGAGCAGGGTAATCGCGTACTGACCGCAGACCAGGTGCAGCTGCATCAGAAACAACAGGCGGGTCAGGCCGACCCTGTCCGCACTGTCACGGCTATCGGTAACGTGCATTACGATGATAATCAGGTCATTCTGAAAGGCCCGCGCGCCTGGTCCAACCTCAACACCAAGGATACCGACGTCGAAGACGGCGACTACCAGATGGTCGGGCGCCAGGGTCGCGGCGATGCCGACAAGATGAAACAGCGCGAGAACAACCGCTATACCATTCTGGATCATGGCTCATTTACATCCTGCCTGCCAGGTGATGATAGCTGGAGCGTCGTCGGTTCGGAAGTGATTCAGGACCGGCAGGAGGAAGTCGCCGAAATCTGGAACGCCCGTTTTCGCATCGCGGGTGTCCCGGTATTCTACAGCCCTTACATGCAACTCCCGATTGGCAACAAGCGTCGCTCCGGTTTCCTGATCCCCAACGCGAAATACGGCAGGAGTAACGGGTTTGAGTTGGTCACACCTTATTACTGGAATATCGCGCCCAACTACGACGCCACCATCACGCCGCATGTACAGACCAATCGCGGCATGCAGTGGCAGAACGAATTCCGTTATCTGTCGAGCGCGGGCTTAGGCCTGGTCGAATTTGACTGGTTGCCGGACGACAGACAATACAAAAACGACGTGTTATCAGGTAAATCAGGTTATGCGCCTGATGATAATTACACCCGCTGGCTGTTCCACTGGCAGCATTTCGGCGTGATGGATCAGGTGTGGCGCTTTAGTGCTGACTATACCAAGGTCAGCGATCCAAATTATTTCACCGATCTGGATTCGTTTTACGGTAATACCACCGACGGTTACGCCACCCAGAAATTCAGCCTGGGTTACGCCAACCAAAACTGGGATGCCACCGTCTCGACACGTCAGTACCAGATATTCAGCAATCTGTCTTCCCGCGATATTTATCGAGCGCTGCCGCAGCTCGATATGAATTACTATCAGAATGATATCGGCCCCTTCGATCTGCACCTTTATGGTCAGGCGGTAAAATTTACCAATATTAACCCCAGCCTGCCTGACGCGACCCGTCTGCATTTCGAGCCGACAATTTCTATGCCGGTTTCCAATCAGTGGGCCAGCCTGAATACCGAAGCCAAGCTGATGGCCACCCACTATCAGCAGGAAAATCTGGATGCCTATAACGCCAGCAACCCGGACTCGCCATTAAAAAGTAGCGTCAACCGTGTCATGCCGCAGTTCAAAACCGATGGCAAGATGGTGTTCGAACGCGATATGGACTGGGCGAAAGGCTATACCCAAACGCTCGAGCCCCGAGTGCAGTATTTATATGTGCCATACCGTAATCAGTCTGATATTCGCGCCTATGACTCCACCTTGTTGCAGGCAGACTACGCCGGGTTATTCCGTGACCGTACCTTCAGCGGCCTGGATCGCATCGCGTCTGCGAACCAGGTATCGAGCGGGGTGACAACGCGGTTGTATGACAATGCGCTCGAAGAGCGTTTCAATGCGTCACTAGGGCAGATTTATTATTTTGATCGCCCACGCACCGGTACCAACTCGAGTCTCGACCAGAATGATGAGCGCGGCAGCCTGAACTGGGCGGGGGACGCCTACTGGAAATTTGCCGACAACTGGGGTCTGCGTGGTGGCGCACAATACGATGAACGTCTCAAAAGCGTTACCCTCGGCGACGCTATTCTTGAATACCGTGGCGGTGGTGAGCGTATGTTCCAGTTGAATTACCGTTTCGCCAGCTCAGAGTATATTCAGGCCATGCTGCCAGACATCACAAACCCCGGTTTCCAGCAAGGCATATCTCAGGTTGGTGCCACAGCCAGTTGGCCGTTGTCCGATCGCTGGGCTATCGTGGGTGCTTATTACTATGACACCAAGGCCAATCAACCCGCTGACCAGTTAGTGGGCCTGCAGTACAACACCTGCTGTTGGGCGGTCAACGTGGGCTATGAACGCAAGATAACCAAATGGAATAGCACCACCAATCAGAGCGTCTACGACAGCAAGATTGGCTTCAGCTTCGAATTGCGTGGCCTGAGCAGCAATTACAATCTGGGAACGGACAAAATGCTGAGAAACAGCATATTGCCTTACCAGCGTGCGTTCTGATGAGGTAACGCCGGGAACTCTGGCGACAATAAACGTCTAATAACCGGTAGCGATTAAACATGTAACCCGCCCTGGCGGATAAATTAAACGGGAAAGGTATGAAGAACTGGAGAGCGCTTGTCCTGGGACTGGCACTGAGTGCCAATATGGCGTTTGCGGCCCCACAAGAGGTCAACAAGATCGCCGCCGTCGTCGACAACAGTGTGGTTCTGGAAAGTGATATCAATAGCCTGCTACAGTCCGTCAAACTGAACGCGCAAGAAGCCGGTCAGCAGTTGCCGGACGACGCCACGCTCCGTCACCAGATTCTGGAGCGTTTGATCATGGATAACATCATCATGCAGATGGCGCAAAAGATGGGTGTTCAGGTCACCGATGAGCAATTGGATCGCTCTATCGCCAATATTGCGGCGCAAAACCACATGAGCCTTGACCAGTTGCGCAGCCGCCTGGCCGCCGAAGGCGTCAGTTTCGATACTTACCGTAACCAGATCCGCAAAGACATGATGATCGCGGATGTGCGTAACAGTG
Source organism: Dickeya zeae NCPPB 2538 (assembly GCF_000406165.1). Taxonomy (NCBI): domain Bacteria; kingdom Pseudomonadati; phylum Pseudomonadota; class Gammaproteobacteria; order Enterobacterales; family Pectobacteriaceae; genus Dickeya; species Dickeya zeae. Next base: position 3,827,821 of record NZ_CM001977.1, read on the forward strand.
AAGTGCGCCGCCGCGTCACCGTGCTACCGCAGGAAGTGGACGCGCTGGCTCAGCAGCTTGCCAGTCAGGGAGCAAACGGCCCCGAGGTTAATCTGAGCCAAATTTTGATCCCGCTGCCGGAAAATCCGACGCAAGATCAGGTCGATAAAGCAGAGAGTCTGGCCAACCGCCTGGTAAAAGAAGCCTCTCAGGGTGCTGATTTCGGCAAACTGGCCATCACCTACTCCGCCGATCCGCAGGCGCTGAAAGGTGGGCAGATGGGTTGGGGCCGTCCGCAAGAACTGCCGTCGCTGTTTGCCGAACGTCTGGCTAACCCACAGAAAGGACAGATCATCGGGCCAATTCGCTCTGGTGTGGGCTTCCATATTCTGCGTGTTAACGATACCCGTGGTGGCTCTCAAGCGGTATCAGTTACTGAAGTGCATGCCCGCCACATTCTGCTGACGACCTCGGTAGTGATGAACGACGCGCAAGCCAAAGCTAAACTCGAAGAGGTGGCAAGCCAAATCCGGAGTGGCAAACTGAGCTTCGCCGCCGCAGCCAAACAGTTATCTCAGGATCCGGGCTCGGCTAATCAGGGCGGCGACCTGGGATGGGCCTCGCCAGATATGTATGACCCGGCATTCCGCGATGCCTTGATGGACCTGAAAAAAGGCGAAATCAGCGCACCGGTTCACTCCTCTTTTGGCTGGCATTTGATCCAACTGCTGGATACCCGCCGGGTAGACAAGACTGACGCCGCTCAGAAGGATCGCGCTTATCGCATGCTGTTTAACCGTAAATTCGCCGAAGAAGCCCAAACCTGGATGCAGGAAAAACGCGCGGCGGCATACGTGAAAATCCTGGATGGTCAGAACTGATGTCCGTTGAAACGCAGGTTCAGCGAGTCGTGATTACCCCCGGCGAACCCGCCGGGATTGGTCCCGATGTGGTTGTTGCGCTGGCTCAGCAAAGCTGGCCGGTGGAACTGGTGGTATGCGCCGATGCTGAGCTGTTGTTAAGCCGTGCACTGGCGCTGAAACTCCCGCTGACCTTGCGTGAATACCAACCGCACCTGGCGGCACAGCCGCAAGCGGCTGGCACGTTGACGTTGCTGCCGGTTGCCACCGACGCTACCGTGGTGCCAGGACAATTGGACGTGGCGAACAGCCGCTATGTGCTCGATACGCTGGCCCGCGCCTGTGATGGTTGTCTGAAAGGCGATTTTGCCGCGCTGATCACCGGGCCGGTACACAAAGGCATTATCAACGAGTCAGGTATTGCGTTTTCCGGTCACACGGAGTTTTTCGCCGAGCGCAGTCACTGCACGCGCGTGGTGATGATGCTAGCAACCGAAGAACTGCGCGTTGCGCTGGCGACCACCCATCTGCCGCTAAAAGCAGTATCGGATGCTATCACCCGCGACAGTCTGCACGAAGTGATTACCATTCTGCATCAGGATTTGCAGCGCAAGTTCGGCCTCGCCCAACCAGTCATCTACGTCTGTGGTTTGAACCCACACGCTGGCGAAGGTGGCCATATGGGGCGTGAAGAACTGGATGTCATTATTCCCGCGCTAGATGAGCTGCGTCAGTCTGGTATTCAACTGGTTGGCCCGCTGCCTGCCGACACCTTATTCCAACCCAAGTACCTCGAACACGCCGACGCTGTGCTGGCGATGTATCACGACCAGGGTTTGCCGGTACTGAAATATCAGGGCTTTGGTCGAGCCGTCAACATCACGCTGGGGCTGCCGTTTATCCGCACGTCCGTCGATCACGGCACCGCACTGGAACTTGCCGGTCGCGGTCAGGCCGATCCGGGCAGCTTCCGCACTGCATTGAATCTCGCTCTACATATGATTGCTAACCTTAATGAATAATCGCGTCCATCAAGGCCACTTCGCGCGTAAGCGCTTTGGCCAGAATTTTCTCAACGATCAGTTCGTGATCGACAGTATTGTTTCCGCCATCCACCCGCAGCCGGGTCAGGCCATGGTGGAAATCGGCCCCGGTCTGGGGGCGTTAACTATTCCTGTCGGCGAACGTATCGACCGCTTTACCGTCGTCGAACTGGACCGCGATCTGGCCGCCCGGCTGGAAGTGCATCCGACGCTCAAGGACAAGCTGACCATCATCCAGCAGGACGCGATGACAGTGGACTTTGCCGCACTGTCACAACAGGCGGGACAACCGCTGCGGGTTTTTGGTAACCTGCCGTATAATATTTCGACACCGCTGATGTTCCACCTGTTCAGCTATACTCAGGCTATTCACGACATGCACTTCATGTTGCAAAAAGAAGTGGTCAACCGGCTGGTGGCAGGGCCAAACAGCAAGGCTTATGGTCGTCTGAGTGTGATGGCGCAGTACTATTGTCAGGTTATTCCGGTGCTTGAAGTGCCGCCGACCGCCTTCAAACCGGCCCCCAAAGTGGATTCTGCGGTAGTGCGGTTGGTACCGCACACGGCATCGCCTTATCCGGCTGTGGATACCCGTATCCTGAGCCGGATTACCACGGAAGCCTTTAATCAGCGACGTAAAACGCTGCGTAACAGTCTGGGTAACCTGTTCACGCCAGAGCAATTGACGGCACTGGAAGTGGACCCTAACACCCGGGCTGAAAACGTCACTATTGCGCAATATTGCCGTCTGGCCGAGTGGCTGACCGCGCACCCCACATCGCAGGAATAAGCTGGAGTTGTCGTCATGATGAATGCGCCCCGAGTGTGTATACAGGTTCAGAGCTTCTATGTGGAAGCGCAATCTCAGCCAGAAGAAGGCCGTTTCGTCTTCGCGTATACCATCACCATCCGCAATCTCGGTCGTCATGACGTCAAACTGCTTAGCCGCTACTGGATGATTACCAACGGCAACGGCAAACAAACTGAAGTACAGGGTGAAGGCGTGATCGGCCTGCAACCTGTCATTCAGCCGGGCAGCGAATTCCAGTATACCAGCGGAGCCATTCTGGAAACGCCGATGGGCACCATGGAAGGTCATTACCAGATGATTGATCATCAGGGTGAAACATTTCAGGTTCCCATTACGGTATTCCGCCTGGCCATTCCCTCACTGATACATTGAAAGACTATGGCTACCTATCTTATTGGCGACGTTCACGGCTGTGCCGTCGAGCTCAAAGCGTTGCTGGCGCAAGTTGCGTTTAACCCTGAGAGCGATACGCTGTGGCTGACCGGCGATCTGGTCGCGCGTGGCCCCGATTCGCTGGACGTGCTGCGCTATGTGCGCTCATTGGGCGATTCAGTACGTATGGTGCTCGGCAACCACGATCTCCATCTCCTGGCGGTATACGCGGGTATCAGTCGCAATAAACCCAAAGATCGTCTGGATCCGCTGCTGTCGGCACCGGACGCGGACGACTTGATCAACTGGCTGCGACGCCAGCCGCTGCTGCAGGTAGATGAAGAACGTAAGCTGGTGATGGCCCACGCCGGTATCACGCCGCAATGGGATCTGGACACCGCCAAAATGTGCGCGAGAGAAGTCGAAGCGATCCTCAGCAGCGACAGCTACCCGCTGTTTCTGGATGCGATGTACGGCGACATGCCAAACCATTGGAGCCCGGAATTGAGTGGGCTGGCGCGTTTGCGCTTTAGTACCAACGTATTTACCCGCATGCGCTACTGCTTTTCAGGCGGTCAGCTCGATATGCTGTGTAAAGAGGCGCCCTCACAGGCACCGTCGCTGCTTAAGCCCTGGTTTGCACTACCGGGCCCGGTTCCAACCGAATACGCTATTGCGTTTGGTCACTGGGCATCATTGGAAGGAAAAGGCACACCGGAAGGTATCTACGCGCTGGATACCGGCTGCTGCTGGGGTGGCGCACTCACTTGTTTGCGTTGGGACGATAAGCGCTATTTCACGCAACCGTCACTCTCATCCAATACCGAGTTTTCTGGCGATATCGCGCTGAACGGATAAGTAAAAACGCCCCTTATCCCCAGCCGTGCCAATGTCATAGCAACGAAAAGGGCGTCCCAGACTGAACCTTTTGGGATGACTGCTCGGCTGACGCCTCGGCGGGAATCGACCAGATGCCGCCGCCAAGGAATCCGGCCAAACCAACAACTTCCAGATCACCGGAGGGCAATTCACGGCGACGTGGATCGCTCAAACGGTCAGTATTCAGATTGCGGTTGCTATTCGTCATGCATACGGTCTCCGACCTATCAAATGCCTATCAAACACAGCGATTTACTGACATCGTTGATTTAACAACGAAAGCGGTTACTCATCTTTATACTAACGATGACAGATGACGAAAATGTGTCTTACGGGTTGATAAGCATGAAAAGCCTTTTGCTGTGGGAACAGAAAACGAAAAAACCCGTCATAAGACGGGTTTAGCTGGCTGTCTGGCGTATTACCGGCAGAGCGTTATCGCAGGCAAGCACTCTTAGCGACGGTCGAGGATTTCGAAGCAATAACTGTGAGAGTTTTGCTCATCGGCATCATGGAATTCACTGAACGTCGATACCCACTCATCCGGTTCGTAATCCGGGAAATGGGTATCGCCTTCTACCTCAGCGTCAATATGGGTCAGATACAGGCGGCCTGCTTGCGGCAGCATCTGCTGATAAATGCTGCCTCCGCCGATCACCATCACTTCTTCCACGTCGCCAGCGGCTGCCAGCGCCGCGTCCAGCGACGTCGCCCAGGTTACCCGGTCATCGTCGCCCGGTTGACTGCTCACCACAATGTTCAGTCGTCCCGGCAGCGGCCGCCCGATAGAGCGGAACGTATTACGCCCCATAATCACCGGTTTGTTGAGTGTGTTGCGCTTAAACCACGCCAAATCAGCTGGCAGGTGCCACGGCATGGCGTTCTCCATTCCGATCACACGATCCACTGCCAGTGCGGCAATCAAACTAATCACCATGGTAAAACCCTACAGGCTACAAAATTGGTGCCACTATACGGAAAGCCTGCCCATGCGTCGATATGATTACCGGGTCGTCACCCACTATTTAAGAGAACACTGAATGCCTTAAAAGAGCACCGAATCCTTAAACAGAAAGCCGAAGCGTTATACTCCCGGACGTTTACGATAAATCCAGATCCCCGGTAACGACAGCCCGATAGACAGTGCCCCAACGATAAAACTGGCCTTCAGGAAGTTGGTGATCAGCGTTTGCATTAACGCTTCACTGTATCCATACCGGGAAAGCTGCACGACCGAAATCATCGCCGTATAGGCTGAAATCCCGGGGAACATCGGGATCACCGCTGCGACGGTAAAGACTTTAGGGTGAGCCAGAAACCAGCGGGACCAGCGAATGCCGATAATCCCCACCATAATCGATGCCACAAAGGTCGCCAGCTCGATAGGAATACCGAAGCGAATCATCAGAAAGCGCACACTATGCCCCAGTGCGCCGAGTAGCGCGCAATACGGCAACGCCCGCATCGGTACGTTAAATACCATAGCGAACCCGACCGCTGGCACCGCCGCCAGCACCATGTCCTGAATTAACGCCCAAACCAGTTCAATCACCATCCGTGCAGCCCCCATATCACCATTGCCGTTACCACACCAATACAGGTCGACAGCGTCAGCAGGCTGGCCATCGTCCAGCGTGCCAACCCGGTGTTCACATGGCCTTTAAACATATCGGCGACCGCATTGATCAGCGGAAAACCAGGTACCAGCAACAACACGCTCGCCGCCATCGCCACGGAGGAGCTGTGTTCAAGGCCGGGCACACGCATCAGCAACCCGGATACCGACGTCGCCACAAATGCGGTAATACAGAAATTGATCAACGGATTAAGGTGCCGGGCGGTCAAAACCTGGCGAACATACATCGCCATGCCGCTGGCAATCAGCGTCACCAGAAACGCATCCCAACCGCCGCCGTTTAAACGGCTAAAACAGCCGCACGACAACGCCACGATGGTCACCATCAGCCAACGCGGGTAACGCAACGGTTTAATATGACTAAAGCGCTTTGCCACACCCGCCACATCCAGCAGTTTATGTTCTGCCATGATCACAACACGCTGCACTTCCGTCACCACATGCATGTTGATGCCTCTGTCCACATTTTTACGGGTGGATGTCAGGCAATGCCCCTGCATAATGGTGGTCAGCACTATTGCGTTAGCCGAAATCGAGCTTTCTACCGCGTCCATGCCCAGTGCCACACCAAGTCGTGACGAAAGTTGCTCGACCAACATACTTTCCGCACCATGCTGCAACAGCAGCAGTGCGCACTGAATACACAATCGGGTAATATCCCGCTGCTGTGTGGTTTCATTTACCATCTTACACTTCGTCCCCTGTCCTGAGTACAACCACTATAAGCGTGGTTTTTATAAGTTTATTAACATTTCAAATCGATGATTGATAGTGCGAAAAAATGCCACTGACGGTATTATGCCCACCTTTTTTCGTCGAATCCTTGATTGTCATACGTGATCCATCATGCTTGAAACCTCTTTATTCGTGGCGACCATCGCTGCACTGGGGATGATATCTCCCGGCCCGGACTTTTTTCTGGTGATCAAAAACGCGGTACGTTACCCACGGCTGGCCGCCATGATGACCACTGTCGGTGTTATCGCGGGTGTCGCCACCCATATGGCGTATTGTGTCGCCGGTCTGGCGGTCGTCATCACCACCACGCCCTGGCTATTCAGCCTGCTGAAATATGTCGGTGCCGCTTACCTGATCTGGCTGGGCATTCAGGCACTGTGCTCACGCGGCGGCAGTAAACTGGATTTGTCCGGCCTGACGCCACAGCGCGTTGGATTGTGGAAAGCCTTCCTCCAGGGCTATCTCTGCAACCTGCTGAACCCGAAAGCAACACTGTTTTTTCTGGCGGTATTCACCCAGGTGTTGGGGCTGAACTCCAGCATGGGGGAAAAGTTGTGGTACGCCGGGATAATCCTGGGATTGACGCTGATCTGGTGGCCGCTACTGGTTATTCTGATTCAGAGCGAACCAGTACGTCGCGGTCTGACCAAAGCGCAAAAGCTGATCGACAAACTGCTTGGTGGCGTGTTGATTACGCTGGGCATCAAAGTTGCCTTAAGCTAAATACGCCCTGATAACAGACGAAAAAAACCGACCTGATGCCACGCATCAGGCCGGTTTTATTTTTCATGATTGACCTTTCACGATTTCACGACAACGCGCCTGAACCCAGACGCGTTTTTAGCCATTATCCCTGAATACGGGCATGCATTTCCTGAACGGAAATGACCTGCTCGGTTGGGTCGGCGTTCAGCGACATCGCTGTAGCAAAACCGCCGTTCATGGTGGTGTCGTAATGCACTTTATACTGCAGCGCACTGCGGCGAATCAGTTTGGAATCTTCGATCGCCTGACGACCTGCCGTGGTATTGACGATGTAGGTGTACTCGCCATTCTTGATGCGGTCCTGAATATGTGGACGGCCTTCATGCACCTTGTTCACCAAACGCGGATTGATACCGGCTTCACCCAACACCACCGCAGTGCCGTGAGTCGCATCCAGTTCAAAACCGTGCTTGAGCAGCTTGGCCGCCAAATCCACCACGCGAGCCTTGTCACCCTCACGTACCGACAGCAACGCGCGGCCGGTTTTCTTCATCGGAGAGTTACTGCCCAGCATTGCCTTGGCGAAGGCTTCGGCAAAGGTCCGTCCCACGCCCATCACTTCACCGGTAGAACGCATTTCCGGCCCGAGGATCGGGTCCACACCTGGGAATTTATTAAACGGCAGCACCACTTCCTTAACGGAATAGTACGGCGGGATCACCTCTTTGGTGACGCCCTGCTGCGCCAGCGTTTGCCCAACCATCACACGGGCCGCCACTTTCGCCAGCGGAACCCCTGTGGCTTTGGAAACAAACGGCACGGTACGCGCCGCACGCGGGTTCACCTCAATCAGGTACACTTCGTTGTTTTTCACCGCGAACTGCACATTCATCAGGCCACGCACCGCAAGCTCGAACGCCAGTTTTTCTACCTGCTGACGCATCACATCCTGAATCTCTTTGCTCAGGGTATACGCTGGCAGCGAACAGGCCGAGTCACCGGAGTGCACACCCGCCTGCTCGATATGTTCCATGATGCCGCCAATCAATACGCGCTCACCGTCGCAGATAGCGTCCACATCCACTTCCACCGCGTCATCCAGGAAACGGTCCAGCAGTACCGGCGCATCGTTGGAAACGCTGACCGCTGTCTGGAAGTAACGACGCAAATCGATTTCGTCATACACGATTTCCATCGCCCGGCCACCCAGTACGTAAGACGGGCGCACCACCAGCGGATAGCCGATGTTAACGGCTTTTTCCACCGCCTGGTCGATGGTGCTGACCGTGGCGTTGGCCGGTTGCTTCAGGCCAAGGCGGTTGACCGCCTGCTGGAAGCGCTCACGGTCTTCCGCACGGTCAATAGCATCCGGGCTGGTGCCGATCACTGGCACACCCGCGGCCTCAAGCTGGCGCGCCAATTTCAGCGGCGTCTGTCCGCCATACTGCACGATCACGCCCTTCGGCTGCTCAATGCGCACGATCTCCAGCACGTCTTCCAACGTTACCGGCTCGAAGTAGAGGCGATCGGAAGTATCGTAATCGGTGGAGACGGTTTCCGGGTTGCAGTTGACCATAATGGTTTCATAGCCGTCTTCACGCAGCGCCAGCGCCGCATGCACACAGCAATAGTCAAACTCAATCCCCTGACCGATACGGTTGGGGCCACCACCCAGCACCATGATCTTGTCACGATCCTGATTCGGGTTGGCCTCGCACTCCTCGTCATACGTGGAGTACATGTAGGCGGTATCGGTGGCGAACTCAGCGGCACAGGTATCTACACGCTTGTAGACCGGGTGCAGATCATATTTGTAACGCAGCTTGCGGATTTCACCTTCTGATACACCGGCCAGTTTTGCCAGACGTGCATCGGCAAAACCTTTGCGTTTGAGCAAACGCAGGAATTCTTTCGTCAGGCCGTTAGCGCCTTGTTCTGCCACCTGCTCTTCCAGACGCACCAGTTCTTCAATTTGCACCAGGAACCAGCGGTCAATGTTGGTCAGGTTGAATACGCCGTCAACCGACATGCCTGCGCGGAACGCATCCGCCAGATACCAGATACGGTCGCCGCCGGCGTCTTTCAATTCGCGGCGGATTTTAGTCAGCGCTTCTGGATCGTCCAGACTCACTTTAGGATCGAAACCGGTCGCCCCGACTTCCAGACCACGCAGCGCTTTCTGCAACGACTCCTGTTGGGTACGGCCGATCGCCATCACTTCGCCCACCGATTTCATCTGCGTGGTTAGACGATCGTTAGCACCAGCGAATTTTTCGAAGTTAAAGCGCGGGATCTTGGTAACCACATAATCGATGGACGGTTCGAACGATGCCGGGGTACGCCCGCCGGTAATATCATTCATCAGTTCATCAAGCGTATAACCCACCGCCAGTTTGGCCGCGATCTTGGCGATCGGGAAACCGGTCGCTTTGGAAGCCAGCGCCGAGGAGCGGGATACACGCGGGTTCATTTCGATAACGATCAGACGCCCGGTTTTCGGATTAACCGCAAACTGCACGTTGGATCCGCCGGTTTCTACCCCGATTTCACGCAGTACCGCCATCGAGGCGTTACGCATGATTTGGTATTCTTTGTCGGTCAGGGTTTGTGCTGGTGCGACAGTGATAGAGTCACCGGTGTGGATCCCCATCGCATCAAGGTTTTCGATAGAGCAGACGATGATGCAGTTATCGTTTTTATCCCGCACCACTTCCATTTCATACTCTTTCCAGCCGATCAACGATTCGTCGATCAACAGTTCCTTGGTCGGTGACAAATCCAGACCACGGGTACAAATTTCTTCGAACTCTTCACGGTTATAAGCAATACCACCGCCCGTGCCACCCATGGTGAAAGACGGGCGAATGATGCAGGGATACCCGACATCCGCCGCCACCGCCAGCGCTTCGTCCATATTGTGGGCAATGCCGGAACGAGCGGTTTCAAGGCCGATTTTTTTCATCGCGATATCGAAACGGCGACGATCTTCCGCTTTATCGATGGCATCAGCAGTCGCGCCAATCATGGTCACGCCGAACTCTGCCAGCACCCCCTGACGTTCCAGTTCCAGCGCACAGTTCAGCGCCGTCTGACCGCCCATTGTCGGCAACACGGCATCCGGACGTTCTTTTTCGATGATTTTGCGCACCACTTCCCAGTGGATCGGTTCAATGTAGGTGGCGTCGGCCATCTCCGGGTCGGTCATAATCGTAGCCGGGTTGGAGTTCACCAGAATCACGCGGTAGCCTTCTTCACGCAGCGCCTTACACGCCTGAGCGCCGGAGTAGTCAAACTCGCACGCCTGACCGATCACGATCGGACCGGCACCGAGAATCAGGATACTTTTTATGTCTGTACGTTTTGGCATTTTTCGCTCCTGCGAACCCGTTTACTCACCGCCGCGCTGGTACTTTCGCCCTGTTCTTTTATCGCAGCGTGACTAAACGGATTCTGATTATTTGGTGTTACGGTAAGACTCAATCAGCTCGATGAAGTGATCAAACAGCGGCGCGGCATCATGTGGGCCGGGGCTGGCTTCAGGGTGCCCCTGAAAACTGAATGCCGCTTTATCGGTGCGATGAATGCCCTGCAGCGAACCATCAAACAGCGATTTGTGCGTTGCACGCAGTGTGGCGGGCAGCGACGTTTCATCTACCGCAAAGCCGTGGTTTTGCGCGGTGATCATCACACGATTACCGTCCAGATCTTTCACCGGGTGGTTGCCGCCGTGGTGACCGAACTTCATCTTGACGGTTTTCGCGCCACTGGCCAGCGCCAGCAACTGGTGGCCCAGACAAATGCCGAATACCGGAATATCGGTTTCCAGGAAGGCTTTAATCGCCTTGATGGCGTAATCGCACGGCTCCGGATCGCCAGGACCGTTGGAGAGGAAAATACCGTCCGGATTGAGTTTCAGCACATCCTCGGCCGGGGTTTGCGCCGGTACCACCGTCAGGCGGCAGCCGCGATCCACCAGCATACGCAGGATATTACGCTTCACACCGTAGTCATACGCCACCACATGATACGGCAGTTCACCCTCGGTTTTTGCCGCTGGCAGTTCGCCTTCCAGCGTCCAGCTTCCCTGCAACCAGCTATAGCTGGAGCGGGTAGTCACTTCTTTCGCCAGATCCATCCCTTTCAGGCCGGGGAACGCTTTAGCCTTTTCCAGCGCCAGCGCCGCATCCGGTGCGTCACCGGCGATAATGCAGCCATTTTGTGCGCCTTTTTCACGCAGCAGCCGCGTTAATTTGCGGGTGTCGATATCCGCAATCGCCACAATATTGTTGCGTTTGAGGTAATCAGACAGGCTTTCTTCGCTGCGGTAGTTGCTGGCAATCAGGGGTAAATCACGGATAACCAAACCCTGAGCATGAACGGCGGGAGATTCTTCATCGGCTTTGTTGGTGCCGACATTTCCGATATGGGGATAAGTAAGAGTGACAATCTGGCGGGAATAGGAAGGATCAGTGAGGATTTCTTGATAACCGGTCATTGACGTATTGAAAACGACTTCCCCCACTGCCGTTCCCTCTGCCCCAATGGCCCGACCGTGGAATTGGGTTCCGTCTTCCAGAACCAATAGCGCTGACTTAATCAAAACACCCTCCAAGGAATAAAAAATCATGTTATTTGCATATTAATTCAGATTTGATGGACTAAATCAATGCAAAAACCACCTGTAAGGCAAATTTTTGGCAAATTGCGCGCATTTTAATGATGCCCCTGACCGTTGTCTAGCCAAACCGGATTTTTTTTCACTATTTCACGGCTTCAGGCGTTAATACATCGCCATACCGGCAAAAACACACATCAACTGCGAAAAGTAAACGGTTGCCAGCACCAATGAATGAAAGAATGATTAAAATCACGCCAAAACCGGTGTAATGAATCATAAATGGCCGACACACCACAAACAAAAAGAAAGATAATCATTAAAAAAAACCAACACACACCAATATTCAAACGAAACCATTATTTATCAAATAAAACAATGGCGCTATTTTTAGCGCCATTAAAATCAACACATTAATAAAAAACCAGAGAGAAACACCTTACAAATCATCAAGCCCAAGCACATCTCTCATATCAAAAAGACCATGATTACGAGAGCTTACCCATAATGCAGACCTGACCGCGCCATTTGCGAAAGTCATCCGGCTGGAAGCCTTGTGTGTTATCTCGATACGCTCACCGATATCTGCAAACATCGCCGTGTGCTCTCCCACGATATCTCCAGCCCGAATGGTGGCAAAACCGATGCTTTTTGGCTCACGCTCACCGGTATACCCTTCACGTGCATAAACCGCACACTCTTTCAGGTCACGACCCAACGCCCCGGCGATCGCCTCGCCCATCGCCAATGCCGTGCCTGATGGCGCGTCCACTTTATGGCGGTGGTGCGCTTCTATGATTTCAATGTCCGTGTAGTCGCCCATGACTTTGGCCGCTTTTTCCAGCAGCTTGAGCAACACATTCACGCCAACGCTAAAGTTAGCGGCAAACACAATCCCAATGTCGGCGGCAGCCTGCTGAATCGCCGCTTTACCGGCGTCGTCAAAACCGGTGGTGCCGATCACCATCCCTTTGCCGTGCTGGCGACAAAACGCGAGGTGACTAAGCGTACCTTCCGGACGAGTAAAATCGATAAACACGTCGAAATCGTTCACCACCGCCTCAAGACTGCTCTGTACGGTAACATCCGTTTTCCCTGCCCCGGCCAACTCGCCCGCGTCACTACCCAGCAAAGATGAACCTTCGCATTCCAGCGCCGCACCCAGGACTACGCCTTCCATCTGCAATGCAGCCTGAATCAACTGCCGCCCCATGCGACCACCCGCTCCTGCGATGGCGACGCGGATTTGTGCATCACGCATATTCGTACTCTTTATTTGTTGATGAGTGAGAAAAGGTTCTCAGGTTAACCAGCCCAGCCAGGCGCTGCCAGCCGAAAACCCCCATAATTAGAAATTTATGACAAACCCGCGGGGATATCAGTAAAAGCTATTGTTTATGGCCACAATACCCTGCCCCTGCAGGCAGGCATGGCTTAACCAAAACATTAAGGCGCTAAAGCCAACACCTGCGCCACCCAGGCGCGAAATCCCGCGACATCCAACGCTAACGCCACCTGCGCATTAGCCGGGCGATGCAACCGATGCTGGAGATCCACTACCGTGGTACCCGCGGTATATTCTCCCTGCGTTTCCACCGCGACAAAACAGTGTTGCAGAGTAAACAGGCTGGGTTTCACCAGATAAGCAATAGCGCACAGGTCGTGCATACGCAAACCAGTCGCCATACTGCCGCTGCGATAATGGCTGAACAGGGCATGCAACATGGCACCGGTACGGTTAAGGCCCGGTAATGTGGCCAGATAATCCGGTGTCAGCACTGCCTCATTGGTCACATCCAGCCCACACATCACGATATCGATACCACTGTCGAAGACACGCGCCGCCGCCTCCGGGTCAATCGCCATATTAAATTCCGCATTCGGCGTGAAATTGCCACGCCCTGACGATCCCCCCATCATCACCAGATGTTTAATCTGTTTTTTACACTGTGGGTAAAGCGTCAACAGTAAGGCGACATTGGTCAGCGGCCCGATGGTCACAAGCGTGACAGGCTCAGGGCTACGGTTAAGGCAGTCATACATGGCCTGGGCAGCAGACGTTTCCAGCGCAGTGCCTTCATGCGCCACAAAGTCGTAGCCTTCCATGCCAGACTCACCATGAACATAGGCAGCGTCACGCAACGGACGTACCAACGGTGTCGCCGCCCCTTGCGCCACCGGCACGACTGCGTCCCAAAAATGCAGCAGTTGCAGCGCATTGCGCGTGGTTTTTTCCACGTCCACATTGCCTGCTACTGTCGTAATGAGCTTCAGATCCAGTTCAGGGGCAAACAACGCCGCCGCGATGGCAACAGCATCGTCGATGCCTGGGTCAGTATCCAGAATAATGGGGATTCGGTTCATGCGCGTTCTCCCAAAAAAATGCCAGGCGATTTTCATCGTCTGGCATCATTTTTTAACGATGAGGCGAAGGACTTACTCCACCTCACGAACGTCCATACGCAATTCTTTCGGCACTTCAAACACGATGTTCTCTGCGCGACCTTCCATCTCCATGGCCACTTCTCCCCCCATGCTTTGCAGGCGTTTAATGACTTGCTGAACCAGCACGTCCGGCGCAGAAGCCCCGGCGGTCACCCCCACACAAGCAACACCCTTTAGCCACTCTTCCTGAATATCATCCGCAGAATCAATCAAGTAAGACGGTTTACCGACACGCTGTGACAACTCGGCCAGACGATTGGAATTAGAGGAGTTTTTCGACCCAACCACCAGCACCACATTTGCCTGTGCCGCCAGGTTACGTACGGCTTCCTGACGGTTGGTGGTGGCGTAACAGATATCATCTTTGCGTGGCCCGATAATCTGCGGGAAACGCGCCCGCAGTGCATCGATAACTGCCGAGGTATCATCCACCGACAAGGTCGTCTGGGTCATGAAACAGAGATTGGTTTCATCTTTTACCTGCAGCGACCAGACATCCTCCGGCCCTTCCACCAGGTACATGCCCCCAGCCGGGTTGTTGTACTGACCCATGGTGCCTTCCACTTCTGGGTGCCCGGCGTGGCCTATCAGGATGGCTTCCGTCCCCTTACGGCTGGCACGCGCCACTTCCATATGCACTTTCGTCACCAGCGGACAAGTCGCATCAAAGACGGTCAATTCACGACTTTTGGCTTCCGCTCTCACCGCCTGCGATACGCCATGCGCGGAGAAGATCAGAATCGCGCCATCCGGCACGTCTTCGATTTGCTCGATAAAGACGGCACCGCGATCGCGCAGCCCGTCCACCACATAGCGGTTATGTACCACTTCATGACGGACGTAAATCGGCGCGCCGTACACTTCCAGCGCCCGCTCGACAATACTGATAGCGCGATCGACGCCAGCACAGAATCCACGGGGGTTAGCCAGCAAGATTTTCATGCGTTGCCTCCGTCAGAAGGGGGATGAACCTCCAGTACTTCTACGTCAAACGTGATGGTATGCCCGGCCAACGGGTGGTTGAAATCCACCGTCACCGACTCGTCAGCCACCTCACGGATAATGCCTGGCATATCATTACCAGCCATACCGCTGAACAGCATGATGGTGCCCACTTCGGGCACCCCGGTCTGCACAAAATCACGACGCAGGAAGAATTGGATCAAATCGGGATTCAACGGGCCAAAGGCAGACTCTGGCGGCAGACTGAACGTACGCTTATCGCCGACCTGCAAACCCAGCAATTGAGCTTCCAGCGCCGTAGACAGGCTACCGTCCCCCAGCCGAAACATCGCTGGTTTGCCGCTCTCACGGGTGGCTTCCGCCACGGAACCGTCTTCCAGCATCAGCGTAAAATGCACCAGCACTCCGCTGCCGTTCGTCACGAATTCCGTCATGTGTTATTTACCTTCCGCCTGCTTTTTTTGCGGAGAAGCCAAAAACCCCTCCAGCACAATCAGCAACGCTCCCACGACAATGGCGCTATCCGCCAGATTAAACGTCGGGTAATGCCAGTTATTGACGTAAAAATCCAGAAAGTCGATCACGTAACCATGTACCAACCGATCGGCCAGGTTGCCAATAGCGCCACCAATGATCATCGCATAAGCGATGTTGTTCTGCTTCTGGCTGGCACTGGAGCGAAGCATCATCGCCAGCAACGCCACAATAATCACCAGTGCTATCACCGCAAACAGCCAGCGTTGCCAGCCGCCTTTGTCTGCCAGAAAGCTAAACGCCGCGCCATAGTTATGGGCGTAGGTAAAATTGAAGAACGGCACCAGCGGTACCGACTCGCCCAGTTGGAAGTGGGTCATCACCCACTGCTTGCTGCCGAGATCGACCACCAGTACCAGTGCAGCCAGCCACAGCCAGCGCAGACCCGTTGCTCCAGTAGATTTACTCATCAGACAAACTTACGCTCTTCGCCATTGCCGCCAACATTGGTCGCACAGCGACCGCATACATCCGGATGCGCGGCATCACTGCCGATATCCGTTTCATAGTGCCAACAACGCGGGCATTTCTCCCCGTCGGCTTTAGTAAGGACAACTTTCAGTCCCGGTAATTCACTTTGCTGTGCGTCAGCCGGTGCATTCTCACCACGTTCCAGGCGCGCTTTGGAAGTTAACAAGGCAAAGTGCAACTCACCTTGCAGACTGTTGAGCTGTGCAAACAACCGCTCATCCGCATACAACGTCACGGCCGCTTCCAGTGAACCACCGATACGCTTGTCGTTACGCGCCTGCTCGATCACCTTGTTGACTTCACTGCGCACATTCAGCATGTCAGTCCAGAACGCATCGTTCATCGGTTCGCTGTCGGCCAGCCCGAATAAACCGTCATACCACTCTTCGGTAAAGACAAACTGCGCACGTTTACCCGGCAGATACCCCCAGATTTCATCGGCGGTAAACGACATAATCGGGGCCATCCAACGCACCAGCGCTTCGGCGATATGGAACAGTGCAGTCTGACAGCTACGACGCGCCACGCTGTCGTGTTTCGCGGTGTACTGGCGGTCCTTGATGATATCGAGATAGAACGACCCCATCTCAATAGAGCAGAACTGCATCAGACGCTGCACCACACGGTGGAAATCGTAGCTCTCGTAAGCCTCGACAATCTCATCCTGCGCCGCTTTGGCACAGCCTACCGCCCAACGATCCAGCACCACCATGTCTTCCGGCTTCACGCTATGCAGCGCCGGATCGAAACCATTCAGGTTAGCCAGCAGGAAACGTGCGGTGTTACGGATACGACGGTAGGCATCGGCAGAACGTTTGAGGATTTCATCAGATACCGCAATCTCGCCAGAGTAATCGGTAGAGCCGATCCACAAACGCAGAATATCCGCCCCCAATTTATCCATCACATCCTGCGGGCTGACGGTGTTGCCGATGGATTTCGACATCTTGCGGCCCTGACCGTCCACGGTGAAACCGTGGGTCAGCACCTGACGGTACGGCGCTTTGCCTTTAATTGCGGTAGAAATCATCAGTGAAGACATGAACCAGCCACGATGCTGGTCGGAGCCTTCCAGATACATATCCGCTGCGTGGCCGCCAAATTCCGGGCGAACATCCACCACAGAAGCATGCGTCGACCCTGAGTCGAACCACACATCCAGCGTATCCGGTACTTTTTCATAATCGGCCGCTTCCGCGCCCATCAGGTCTGCCGGGTTGAGATCCCACCATGCCTGAATGCCGTCCTGCTCGACACGTTTGGCTACCGCCTCAATCAGCTCTGCGGTACGAGGATGCAGTTCCTGTGTTTCTTTATGCACGAACAGCGACATCGGCACGCCCCAGGTACGCTGGCGGGAAATACACCAGTCAGGACGGTTCGCGACCATCGACTCAATGCGCGCCTGACCCCAATCCGGAATCCACTGCACGCCTTTAATTTCAGACAGCGACTGTTTACGCAAGCCGTTTTGATCCATGCTCACGAACCACTGCGGCGTAGCACGGAACAGGATCGGAGACTTGTGACGCCAGCAGCACGGGTAGCTGTGTTGCAGCTTTTCATGGTGCAACAACGCGCCGCGCTCACGCAGCAATTCAACGATCTTGTCGTTGGCTTTAAACACGAACAGACCATCCAACCCCGGGAAGGTACCCGGCAGGTAGCAGCCGTTGGGTCCGACAGGGTTAGCGATTTCTAATTGGTATTTCTGGCTGATGACATAGTCGTCCGGACCGTGACCACCGGCGGTGTGTACCGCACCGGTACCGGCATCCAGCGTGACGTGATCACCCAAAATAGCCGGGACATCGAAATCCAGGAATGGATGACGGAAACGCAGCAATTCCAGCTCGCTACCTTTGACGGTATGTCCCAGACGAGTACTAGCGTCGCTCCCGGTAACACGTTTAGCGACCGCGTCGGCCAGCCCTTCAGCAACGATGATGGCTTTGCCAGCCACCTGAATCAGCGCATAGTCGAACTCGGCATTCAGTGAAATGGCGCGGTTGGCCGGCAACGTCCAGGGGGTCGTCGTCCAGATGACCAGCGCCACATCGCCATCAACCGCATCGGCAGCCAGCCCGAACTTCGCCAGCACGGCGGCACGGTCAACCGCGTTGAACGCCACATCAATCGCCGGGGACGTTTTGTCGTAATACTCTACTTCCGCTTCCGCCAACGCGGAACCGCAGTCGGCACACCAGTGCACCGGCTTGGCACCTTTGTGCAGATGGCCGTTTTCGATGATTCGACCCAGTGCGCGAATAATGTTGGCTTCGGTTTTGAAATCCATTGTCAGGTAGGGACGATCCCAGTCACCCAACACACCCAGACGGATGAAATCTTTTTTCTGCCCGGCTACCTGCTCGGCTGCGTATTTCCGGCACTCTTCACGGAATTGTGCGGCGCTGACTTTCTCACCCGGTTTGCCCACCAGTTGTTCTACTTTCAGTTCGATTGGCAAACCATGGCAGTCCCAGCCCGGCACATACGGCGAGTCATAACCGGATAAACCTTTGGCCTTGTTAATAATGTCTTTGAGAATCTTGTTAACCGAGTGACCAATATGAATGTTGCCGTTCGCATACGGCGGGCCGTCATGAAGGATAAAGGTTTTTTTACCCTTCTTGGCGCCACGAATAATCCCGTACAAATCCTGCTCATACCAACGTTTCAGCATGTCAGGTTCGCGCTTGGCTAAATCGCCACGCATCGGGAACCCTGTTTCCGGCAAATTCAGGGTAGTTTTATAGTCACTCATTCGCTTCTCGATTTCGTTTTCGGCTAGAGAAAAATTAAACCGGTGCCTTCAACCCGAAGAACTCACGGGCGGCCACCACATCGTTGGCGATTTGCTGCTTCAGCGCATCCAGCGAAGCAAACCGCTGCTCACTACGTAATTTTTTACACATCACCACATCTATATGTCGCCCATACAGATCCAGTGTGACATCCAACAAATGCACTTCCAGTTGCTGGCGTTTATCGCCCGTGATGGTCGGACGGGTACCAATATTGGCAACACCGGGCAACGGTGCATCACCCAGTCCGTACACCTGGACGGCATAGACACCGCTTACCGGAGAAACCTGGCGTTTCAAAGGCAGGTTGGCCGTTGGAAAACCGATGGTACGCCCCAGCTCGTTGCCGTGCACCACCCGACCAGAGATACTGAACGGGTGCCCTAACAGCTCCTGCGCCAGCGTCAGGTTGTCCTGCGCCAACGCTTCACGTACGGCGGTGCTGCTCACCCGTTTGCCACTGCTGCAAAAGGTCTGCGTGCTGATCACGTCGAAATTCTGTTCGACGCCCGCTTTCTGTAATAACAGGAAATCCCCCTCGCGGCCAGCCCCGAAGCGGAAGTCATCCCCCACCACCAGAAATTTCACCCCTAGCTTTTCCACCAACAGGCTGGAAATAAAGGTACTGGCATGGTTCGCGGCAAAATGGGCGTCAAAGGTCACGCACAAGAGATAATCCACACCAGCCTGCGCCAGATACTTGACCTTATCGCGCAGCCGGGTCAACCGTGCCGGTGCTTTTTCTGCGGCAAACAGCTCCAGCGGCTGAGGCTCGAAAATCATCACCATGACCGGTAACCCACGGGCCTGACCTTCCTGCTTCAGGCGCTCAAGCAATGCCTGATGCCCGCGGTGGACACCGTCAAAGTTACCAATAGTTAGCACACAGCCGTAATGGCAGGCCTGGAGATTGTGTATACCGCGTATTAGCTGCATAACTGGCTCAAAACAGTGGAAATCGGCGGATTATACCTTGTACAGCGACCAAGGTTAACCCGCGATTCATGCCTTTTGTTGCCATGTCAGCGTATTTCGCCTTCCCACCTCAATGAGAATTTTTCACCTGGCCGCTAGCAGGCGCATCGACGAGCGCACGGCTTTTAACCCGTAATCAAACGCTTGACGCGACAAAGGCGGCAAAGGGCGAATTTATGACGCGAAAGGCTGTATTCCCGACGCTTAAGCTGCTAAAATCCCGCGCCATCACAACGTAACAAGCGCTGGCGTACAAACGGCGCTTATTTGCACAAATCCATTGACAAAAGAAGGCTAAAAGGGCATATTCCTCGGCCTTTGAATTGTCCTCGATAGAATATATTTGGGAGTTGGACCTTGGCTAATATCAAATCAGCTAAGAAACGCGCCGTACAGTCTGAGAAGCGCCGCAAGCACAATGCAAGCCGTCGCTCCATGATGCGTACTTTCATCAAGAAAGTGTATGCGGCCATCGCCACTGGCGATAAAGAAGCTGCGCAGAAAGCATTTAATGACATGCAACCGATCGTGGACCGTCAGGCCAGCAAAGGTCTGATCCACAAAAACAAAGCTGCTCGTCATAAATCCAATCTGACTGCGCAGATCAACGCGATGCAGTAATCACGTTTACGTGATGAATCGCTAAAGAAACCGGCTCAGGCCGGTTTTTTTGTGCCCGTCAAACAGAGTACAAACACCGTTATTCACAAAACAGGGAAGAGAAATCTTCGTTGCAGACGCGTTGCACCGCCGGGTGTTGAATCATGCGTTCGGCAAAAATAACGTAATACTCATCCTGAATATTGTCGATGCGACCAATCTCTACAATCTCGCCTTGCGCCACCATTTCATCGGCATGCAGCGATGGCGCGACAAAAATCGCATCGTGACTCATTCCGAAAGCGGTCATCAATGCTGCATCATCGAACTCGCCCATGATATCCACTAACAGATTCTGCTCACTAAACCAATTGAGCAGCTTGCGCCCCAGCATGGTACGGCGGGCAGGAATTAATAGCTTACTTTGCGACAGGCAAGCGGGGAAAGGCGCATCCGGCCCCGGGCGGCGGCTATAAAAACTCACCCCGCACTCACCCAGTTTGCGGGAAAATAGCCCGGCCTGCTGGCCGGAATCTACCGGGCAATCAGACAAAATCATATCCAGCTTGTGCTGGCTTAACTGTTCAATCAGCAACTCATGGGTGGATTCGAAGCAGCGCAGGTGAATCGGCATTTGTTCATTCACCACCGTTTCCAACACCCGACTTACCAGTCGTTTCGACAAGGCATCCGCCACGCCGACGTCAAACAGCAGGCTGGACTCCTTGCGGTAATTCACGATATCCAGCATCTCCTGACTCAAGGCAAACATCTTGTCCGCATAGCGAAATACCAGTTGCCCCAGTTCTGTTGGCTCCAGCCCACGGCCTTTACGCTTGAACAACTTTCCCTGTAGTCGCTCTTCCAGTAGTTTTATTTGCCCGGTAATCGTTTGTGGCGTCAGAAATAGCCGTTCGGCGGCGGCAGCCACCGAACCGGTCTTACACACTTGCCAGAAATAGTAGAGATGATTGAAGTTAATATGCGACATAGGCCCGCGTCCCTTCATTCATGCATAGTTCATTCATACCGAGTTAGCGCTGTGCCGCAGGCAACACCGCACGCAATGTCAGGTAGCCCAATACCGCCGTGGTCAGCGACGTCAGCAAAATCGCCAGCTTGGCATACAGAATATCCTGTGCCGACACATCGCCAAACGCCAGTAACGTAATGAAGATAGACATGGTGAACCCAATGCCGCACAACACCGATACCGCCATCACCTGACGAAAATCCACGCCAGCCGGTAACCGGCCAAGCCCAAGGCGGATCACCAGCCAGCTAAATAACGACACACCAATCGGCTTGCCCACCAGTAATCCGCTGGCGATACCCAACGTTAATGGTGATAACAAGTGCTGGAACTCAACACCCTGCAACGAAATACCGGCATTAGCGAAAGCAAACAGCGGGATCACCAAAAAGGCAATCCAACTCGCCAGCCCATGCTCCAGCGTACTGGCAGGTGAAGGATGCCCCGCCGGAACACGCAGGGGAATAAAGAATCCCACAATCACCCCGGCAAGCGTAGCATGCACGCCAGATTTCAGAATACATACCCACAGCACGATGCCAACCAACAGATAGGCCGAGGTTTTCATCACCTGCTGGTGATTCATGTACGCCAGAACCGCGATGGCGGCCAGTGCGCCTGACAGCGCCAGCCAATGCAACTGCTGTGTATAGAACAAGGCAATGATGACGATAGCCCCCAGGTCGTCAATGATCGCCAGCGCCAGCAGAAATACTTTTAACCCGGTTGGCACTCGTTTACCCAACAGCACCAGGATACCGACCGCGAAAGCGATATCCGTCGCCGTCGGAATCGCCCAGCCGGAGCGAGTTTCTACTTCAGTGGCGTTGAACAGCAGGAAAAACAGCGCGGGCACCAGCATCCCACCAAATGCCGCCACCACCGGCAGTATGGCCTGACGTCGACTCGCCAGCGCACCGACGACCAATTCACGCTTCACCTCCAGCCCTACCTGCAGGAAAAACAGCGCCATCAAACCGTCATTGATCCACAACAGCAGCGGTTTGTTGATATCCAGTGCGCCAATCCCCAGTACAACCGGTATATCCAGAAAGGCGTGATACCACGATAGTGTGGCGGGGATATTGGCAACCAGTAACGCCAACAGCGTGGCGATAATCAAAATCATACCGGCAGCCGCTTCCAGGCCGGTCAAATAGCGAAATAGCTTTATCATTTTTGTCTCCCTTACCCCATCGACGGGCATCACGGCCCGATAATGAGATGCAAGGTTAAGCTACAGTACTCATCGTTAAAAGCAGTTTTAAACTGGATTATTACTCGAATAAACCGAACAGTTAGACGATATCGGTAAAAAAGCCAGCCGGGTTACCCTGGCTGGCTTTTATTAAGACGGGCGGAGAATCGACTTAGCGAGTCAAATCATCAAAGAATTTTTTCACACCGTCGAAGAAACTTTTGGAACGTGGGCTGTTGCTTTCGCCAGTCGGCCCACCGAAACTTTCCTGCAATTCCTGCAACAGTTGTTTTTGACGATCGCTCAAGTTGACCGGGGTTTCTACCACCACCCGGCACAGCAGGTCGCCCTGAACGCCGCCGCGAACAGATTTCACACCTTTACCACGCATACGGAACAGTTTACCGGTTTGCGTTTCCGCTGGTACTTTCAGCATCACACGACCGTCGAGCGTCGGCACTTCGATTTCGCCCCCCAGCGCCGCCATCGCAAAGTTAATCGGTACTTCGCAATAGAGGTTATTGTCTTCACGCTGGAAGATCGGGTGTTCACGCACTTGCACCTGAACATACAAATCGCCTGCTGGCGCGCCAAATTCTCCCGCTTCCCCTTCACCTGCCAGGCGGATGCGGTCACCAGTATCGACCCCTGCCGGGATCTTGACCGATAGTGTTTTGCTCTTCTCGACGCGGCCATGACCGTGGCACTTCGTGCAAGGATCTTTGATGATTTTCCCGCGCCCATGACAGTGCGGACACGTCTGCTGCACCGTAAAGAAGCCCTGACGCATTTGCACCTGTCCGTTGCCGTGGCACGTCGGGCACGTGACCGCATTGCTGCCCGGTTTAGCGCCGCTGCCATGGCACACGTCACACTCCTGCAGCGTCGGGATACGGATCTCTTTCGTAACGCCGCGCACCGCTTCTTCCAGCGTCAGCTCCATGGTGTAACGTAAATCAGAGCCGCGACTTGCACGCTGACGACGTCCGCCGCCAAAGATATCGCCGAATACATCACCAAAAATGTCGCCGAAATCAGCGCCGCCGAAACCACCGGCACCGCCGCCACCCATGCCACCTTGCTCAAACGCGGCATGTCCATACTGATCGTAGGCGGCGCGTTTCTGAGCATCGGTCAAAATCTCATAGGCTTCTTTGACTTCCTTGAACTTGGCTTCAGCCTCTTTATCACCCGGATTGCGGTCCGGATGATATTTCATCGCCAGCCGTTTATAAGCCTTTTTGATGTCGCGTTCATCAGCGTCTTTCGCAACACCCAGAATTTCGTAGTAGTCTTGCTTCGCCATTCTTTTTTCCTGCCCTCAACATGCGTGCACGGGCGCAGAGTTTCCCCGACGCCCGTGCTGGTTGCCAGCAACAGTATGAGCTACCGCTACTGCGCCCGCTTAAGGGCGATTATTTCTTGTCTTTGACTTCTTCGAACTCGGCGTCGACCACATCGTCATCCTGACGGGCTGCATTGTCAGCGCCCGCCGCACCGGCCTGAGCCTGTTGCTGCTGAGCCGCTTCCAGCAGTTTGGTCGATGCTTCCGCCAGTTTCTGGATTTTCGCGTCGATATCCGCTTTATCTTCACCTTTCAGCGCAGTTTCCAGCGCTTTCAGTGCTTCTTCAATAGCGGTCTTGTCAGCGGCAGCCAGCTTGTCGCCGGTTTCTTCCAGTTGCTTACGGGTGCTATGCAGCAGGTGGTCACCCTGGTTGCGTGCCTGTACCAGTTCTTCAAACTTACGGTCCGCTTCGGCGTTAGCTTCGGCATCACGTACCATCTTCTGAATTTCGTCCTCATTCAGGCCCGAAGAGGCTTTGATGGTGATGTTCTGCTCACGGCCACTGTTCTTGTCTTTAGCCGATACATGCAGGATACCGTCGGCGTCGATGTCGAACGTCACTTCAATCTGCGGCATACCGCGCGGTGCCGGCTGGATACCGTCCAGGTTGAACTGGCCCAGCGACTTGTTATCATGAGCGCGCTTACGCTCACCCTGCAGTACATGGATAGTCACCGCAGACTGGTTGTCTTCCGCCGTTGAGAACACCTGACTGTGTTTGGTCGGAATGGTGGTGTTCTTGGTAATCAGCGGAGTCATCACGCCGCCCATGGTTTCGATACCCAGAGACAGCGGAGTCACGTCCAGCAGCAGCACGTCTTTTACGTCACCGGCCAGCACGCCACCCTGCACCGCAGCACCGATCGCCACAGCTTCATCCGGGTTAACATCTTTACGCGGCTCTTTTCCGAAGAAATCGGCCACTTTCTTCTGTACCAGCGGCATACGTGTCTGACCACCGACCAGGATCACGTCGTGGATTTCGGACACGGACAGGCCAGCATCCTGCAACGCCACTTTCAGCGGTTCCAGTGAACGGGTTACCAGGTCTTCAACCAGCGATTCCAGTTTGGCGCGAGTCACCTTGATATTCAGGTGTTTCGGACCGGTTGCGTCCGCCGTGATGTACGGCAGGTTAACGTCAGTCTGCTGAGCGGAAGACAGCTCAATCTTCGCTTTTTCTGCCGCTTCTTTCAGACGCTGCATCGCCAGCGGGTCGTTACGCAGGTCAAAGCCCTGCTCTTTTTTGAACTCGTCAACCAGATAGTTGATCATACGGCTATCGAAGTCTTCGCCACCCAGGTGGGTATCACCGTTGGTCGCCAGTACTTCAAAGGTTTTTTCGCCGTCCACGTCATCGATTTCGATAATGGAGATATCGAACGTACCACCACCCAGGTCATACACGGCGATAGTGCGGTTGCCAACACCTTTGTCCAGGCCGTATGCCAGCGCTGCGGCGGTCGGTTCGTTAATGATACGTTTTACTTCGAGGCCCGCGATACGGCCGGCGTCTTTGGTCGCCTGACGCTGAGCATCGTTAAAATAAGCCGGAACGGTAATGACGGCTTCGGTGATGGTTTCACCCAGATAATCTTCCGCCGTCTTTTTCATTTTCTTCAGCACTTCAGCGGAAATCTGCGGCGGAGCCAGTTTCTGGTCTTTAACTTCTACCCACGCGTCGCCGTTGTCAGCCGGGATAATTCTGTACGGCATGATGTTGGTGTCGCGCTGAACTTCTTCATCCTGGAAACGACGACCAATCAAACGTTTGATAGCAAACAGCGTATTTTTCGGGTTAGTCACCGCCTGACGTTTAGCCGGTTGGCCAACCAGAGTTTCACCATCTTGCGTATAAGCAATAATGGAAGGCGTGGTGCGATCACCTTCGCTGTTTTCCAGTACTTTGACCTGCGTACCGTCCATAATCGCTACACAAGAGTTGGTTGTACCCAAGTCGATACCAATAATCTTACCCATCTAAACATCTCCACTTAAAAGTCATATTCGGTGTGGTGGTTTAACCTACTATGCGGGCGAAATACTACTTTTCAACACCCCAAAATCGTCATTATCTTTTCAGTCAAACCGCTTCGATGACTCTAAGATGGGGACGACAATTCCGGCATCAAGGGGGAGTCACCAAAAAAAACTGCATCTTCCCCGTTTTTGATCAAATTATTCGCAACCTATCTGGTTGTATCGCCTATTGCCGCCCGCTATGATGCCGCGCTCGCCGCAGAAAAGGGATTAACCCGGCCTGACAGCGGGTAACGGCGGCAGGCCGTTCATCTCGAAAGGGTGTCCGCCGGGCAAACTTTGAGACACAACACCACATTGACCATTTTGTTATTGCTGAGGATGTATGCACGAGAAAACGTTGGCGAATCCGGGCCCATTGGGACTGATGGGCTTCGGGATGACCACCATTTTGTTAAACCTGCACAACGCAGGCTTTTTCCCACTGACTTCTATTATTCTGAGCATGGGCATCTTCTATGGCGGTATCGCCCAGATCCTGGCTGGCCTGCTGGAATATAAAAAAGGCAACACCTTTGGCGTCACTGCCTTTACGTCCTATGGCGCATTCTGGTTGACGCTGGTTGCTATCATCATGCTGCCGAAAATGGGCCTGGCGGAAGCGGCCGATGCACAGTTCCTGGGCGTATTCCTGGCACTGTGGGGCATCTTCACCCTGTTTATGTTCTTCGGCACACTGGGTGCCAACCGCGCGCTGCAATTCGTGTTCGCCAGCCTGACCGTACTGTTCGCCCTGCTGGCGATCGGTAACATCACCGGCAACCACGCGCTGCTGACCTTCGCCGGTTACGAAGGCATTATCTGTGGTGCCAGTGCCATCTACCTGGCAATGGCCGAAGTGCTCAACGAGCAGTATGGCCGTACCGTACTGCCGATTGGTGCTCGTGGCGCACACTGATAGAGCCGCGTGACACTCACTAGCAGGTAAAAAAAGAGGCGCATCTTGCGCCTCTTTTTTCGTTCACCTTTTTGCTCAGCAGTTATACGCTGGCAGGCGACGTCACCTGCTCGGCTTTCGATTCCACCTCACGGTGGGTCTGACTCTGCAGATAAACGCCCAGCATCAGCCCTAATGCACACAACGCCAGCACATAAAACGCCGGTGCCATCGGCGTCCATTTCATCAGCAACGTGACAAAAATTGGCGTCATACCACCAAAAATGGCGTACGCCACGTTGTAGGAAAAAGAAATACCGGAAAAGCGCACCGCTGCCGGGAATGCGCGCACCATCACGTATGGCACAGCGCCCACTACCCCAACGCTCAATCCCGCCAGCGCATAGCTGATAAACAACACGCCATGGCTCATGGCCGCATGGGAATAAAAGAACCAACTGCATACGGCAAACAGCAGGCTACCAATAATAAAGGTGCGACCGACGCCAATCCTGTCCGATGCCAGCCCGGCAATAATGCACCCCACCATCAGCATAATGGTGGCCAGACTATTGGCCTGCAGTGTCAACGCCGCTGGAATACCGTGCAATTTCTGCAAATACACCGGTGCCATCAGTATCACCACCACAATGCCCGCTGATAACAGCCAGGTTAGCAACATACTGACCACTATCGCCTTCTTGTGGCGAAAGACGACAGTTTTGAGCGGCAGTTCATCCGCCAGCGCCTTATGCGCCTGCATCTCGCGGAAAATCGGCGTTTCCTGTAACCAGCGGCGCAGGTACAAAGCAATCAACCCAAAAATCCCACCGATAAAGAACGGGATACGCCAGCCACCGGCAACAATCTGCCCTGGTTGCAGTAAGGTATTGAGCACAGTGGCGACCATCGAACCAAACAGAATGCCGAGCGTCAGCCCAGCGGTCAGTGTGCCGCAGGCAATACCGATACGGGACCGGGGAACATGTTCCGCCACAAACACCCACGCGCCCGGCACTTCACCGCCAATCGCCGCCCCTTGCAGCACCCGCATCAACAATAACAGTAGCGGGGCCGCGATACCGATGGAGGCGTACGTCGGCAGCATCCCCATACCCAGCGTCGGCAACGCCATCAGCAGGATACTCAGGCTGAACATTTTTTTGCGACCAACACGATCGCCAAAGTGCGCCATCACGATGCCGCCTAGCGGGCGCGCCAGATAGCCAGCAGCAAAGATGCCAAAGGTCTGTACCTGTCGCAGCCATTCGGGAATATCCGACGGGAAAAACAGATCACCAATAACAGCGGCGAAAAAGACGAAGATGATGAAGTCGTAAAACTCCAGCGCGCCGCCCAGTGCCGCCAACGAGAGGGTTTGATAATCGTGTCGATTCAATCGACGATGCTGCTCACCAGCCATAAATCACCGCGCAATGCCAGTACGATAAGAAAATAATTTTATATTATCGTGTAAATAAAAAATTACTATAGCGGCAAAATTTTGACACACCAACATCGAGCAGCAATTATTGATTCAATACGTCAACTTCAGCTTTTTATATCGCGTATCGCACTCTTAGGACGAAAAGCAACTACCACGTCAGGATTGGTTTCGATATAAGGCCCTTCCAGCAGTTGGATGCAGTAGGGAACACTGGCAAAAATACCCGGCACGATAACCTGCCCCGTTGCATCCTTCAGGCCAGACAAGGTTTCACGAATAGATTTCGGCTGTCCCGGTAAATTGAGAATCAATGCCTGCTTGCGAATGACACCAACCTGACGCGACAAAATCGCAGTGGGCACAAAACGCAGGCTAATCTGGCGCATCTGTTCGCCGAACCCCGGCATTTCCCGATCGGCAACCGCCAGCGTGGCATCAGGCGTGACATCACGACGCGCCGGCCCGGTACCGCCCGTCGTCAGTACCAGATGACAACCACATTCGTCCACCAGCTCACACAGTGTTTGCTCGATTAGCGGTTGTTCATCCGGCACCAAACGGGTTTGCACATCAAAAGGGGTGCTCAGTGCTTCGCTCAGCCATGCCTGCAGAGCCGGAATGCCTTCATCCTGATAAACCCCGCTGGACGCGCGATCAGAAATGGATACCAAACCAACACATAGACTGTTCATAAGCACCTCTTGTTTATCCAAAAATTAGTTCTATCAGCCAGATTAATCATCCAATGCATTAAACCCATTCAAAAATCAGCTCACTAATGAGACAATGCTTGAGATCTGCGCGATGTCATCAACAACCGCGCCATGACCATGCACAATATCTAACGATTCAACGAGTTAATGCTCAACTATCGATTAATATTTTTGACCATAATAATAATTAAGAGTCTACCCCAGCTTGCATGATTATCGCAGTCAGATTGCACAGGGAGAGTACGCGTAAATCATCACGTGAATAACGGCTACACTGATTCCGGGCTCCGGAAATGAGCGTAGCGCCTCACCGAGGCTGATTTTGCAAGTAATATCAGGGCCGGACAATAGCGTACCACCGTGCAGTTCAGGAAAAGTGAATGAATGTTATTAAAAGTCACCTGGTAAGGTTGTTTGCCAATCCATTTTCCGCTTTTGTCTTGTTCGGCTTGTTCTCCGTTGCACTGACCAGCCTATTGTTGCTGAATTCCCGCCAAAAAGACTGGCAGGAAGAAAAACGTAGTTTCGACAATATAATCCGCCTGTACGATGCCAATAACATGGGTGGCGACGTCACTGAAAGTGATCAGTTCTACAAAGTCGGCAACTCGATGTTCTCTCGGGTGCGCATTATGGCGTTCAACACCCACGACACCCGCCACGAATGCATCAACCGCCTGTCGGAACTCAACCTGCCGCTTAATGATATGGCGATTATTCGGGTCTGCCAGAATATGCTGGCCTCAGCCGGTAATTCGCCGGAAAAAGATCAGTTTATTACCGTGATGCCCATCCTCTCGCCCACCGATAAACTGATCGGCGCACGCGTACGCATCACCACCTTGAGTAATGTGCCCGGCTTTATCAACATTCTTACCTCTTCTGCAGAAGTCGTCACGCTGGTTTGCATCAGCCTGCTGATTGCCATTATGGGTAGCCTGTTATCGCTGTTTACGAAGAAGTACCTGATAGAGCTTCCTGCCACCGCTCGTTACGACGATCTGACCGGTGTTTTGCGCCGGGACGCCTTTTACCAGTTGGCCAACCGTGCATTAAAAGTCGCCTATCAGGAGGATAAGCCGCTCTGCGCGATGCTGATTGATATCGACCATTTCAAGCAGGTGAACGACACATGGGGTCATGCCGCTGGCGATAAAACGCTCAAAACCATTGCCGACATTATTCGGCACTCGTTTCGTAACCGTGACATCATTTGCCGTCTGGGTGGCGATGAGTTTGCCGTTGTGCTGCCCGGCATCACGCTGGAAAACGCCATGCGTGTGGCAGAACGGGTCAGAGAAGGGATCCATGAATTCGGGTACAACGCCACCTCGGTAGCACCGGGAATTACCGTCAGCATTGGGCTGGTGGCCACAGAACTGCCCGATGAGAGGCTGGATGAAATTATCCGCCGTGCCGACGTTAATCTCTATCAGGCCAAACGGTCACGGAACTGTACTATCGCCACGCAGCCCGCACCGTCCCAACAGGACATGACAGAAACAACAACGGCCAGCGCCAGCTGACCGTTTTCGACACACACTCGGTATTCAACCCTACCGGTGTAAACCTTACTGCAAGCAAGTTGTTATAACAAATAAAGCCGTTATAACAGATAACGTCTTACAGCAGGTCGGCGATCATTTTTTCCAGTTTTTCCTGGTCTACCGCAAATTTACGGATACCGTCGGCCAGTTTATCCACCGCCATCGGATCCTGATTGTGCTGCCAGTAAAACTCAGACTCAGTCAGCTTAGCCGGACGCGCTTTCACTTCACCCTGATAAGCAAGTTTACGCACCACGTCGCCCTGGCTTTCCGCCAGTTCTTTAAGCAGTGCCGGGGCAATCGTCAGACGATCACAACCCGCCAGTTCCAGAATCTCGCCCACATTACGGAAGCTGGCTCCCATGACCACGGTTTCATAACCATGCGACTTATAGTACTCATAGATATCAGTCACGGAGACAACACCCGGGTCTTCGTGCGCAGCAAACTCTTTCTTGTCGCCGTTGGCTTTATACCAGTCCAGAATGCGGCCTACGAACGGAGAAATCAGGAACACACCGGCTTCTGCGCAGGCACGAGCCTGGGCAAACGAGAACAGCAGTGTCAGGTTGCAGTTAATGCCTTCTTTTTCCAACTGCTCAGCAGCGCGGATACCCTGCCAGGTGGAAGCCAGTTTGATCAGAATACGGTCGTTGCTGATACCGGCGTCGTTATACAGTTTGATCAGACGTTTTGCCTTGGCAACGCTGGCTTCGGTATCGTAAGAAAGACGGGCGTCAACTTCGGTAGAGATACGGCCCGGAATCAGCTTAAGAATTTCCAGACCGATATTGACGGCCAGTTTGTCAGTCGCATCAACAAGCTGCTGCTCGCGTTTGCTGCTCTGTGCGCGGGCCCAGACTACAGCGTCATCAATCAGCGCACGGTATTCCGGAATCTGCGCCGCATTCAAAATCAGGGAGGGGTTGGTAGTGGCGTCCTGCGGCTGGTAAAGCTTCATTGCCGCGATATCGCCGGTATCTGCCACTACGGTGGTGAATTGGCGTAGGGAAGTCAGTTTATCCGTCATGTTGGCCTTTCTCATTGTTTGTGCATGAACTGGTGGCAGGAACTGTCGCCAGAGCCTGATAATAACACGCGCCAAAGACCGCGCAAGCGGACCAGCGAAAAACCAGCCAAAAGAAAAAATAGGAAATTAAGATTAAAAATCAATAAAATAACTAACATTCATTTTTATTTATTCCTGTTTTTAACCAAAAATCGCGCGCTACACCACACACCGCCGATTTATCCTGCCTGTCGCAGCTATCGCCCCTTTTTTACCGACTTTTGCTACAGTAAGGCCTGCCAATACACCAACGGGATATGCTTATGCTCATCACCCTTTCACCTGCTAAAACGCTGGATTACACCAGCCCGCTGCCGACTCAACGCCATACGCAGCCTGCGCTGCTGGCGTACTCCCAGCAACTGATACAGCATTGCAAGCAATTGACCCCGGCGGATATCGCCTCGCTGATGAGCATCAGCGACAAACTGGCGGACCTGAATGCCGCTCGTTTTCAGGAATGGAGCCCGGAATTTTCGCTGGATAACGCGCGTCAGGCGCTGCTGGCCTTCAAAGGTGATGTCTATACCGGTCTGGCAGCGGAAGATTTCAGCGAGGCGGATTTTGATTTTGCCCAGCAGCATTTGCGCATACTGTCCGGCTTGTATGGCGTATTACGTCCATTGGACCTGATGCGGCCTTACCGTCTGGAAATGGGCATTCGGTTGAAAAACGACGTGGGCAACGACCTGTATCAGTTTTGGGGCGATACCATTACCGAAACGCTTAATCAGGCACTGGCCGAACAAAACGACGATGTCCTGATTAATCTGGCCTCAGACGAGTACTTCAAATCCGTCAAGCCAGCCAGACTCAAGGCACGGATTATCAAACCCGTCTTTTTGGATGAAAAGAACGGCAAGTTCAAGGTGATCAGTTTTTATGCCAAAAAGGCTCGCGGCCTGATGAGTCGCTTCATCATTCAAAATAGTCTTACACAACCGGAACAGCTAAAAGATTTTAACAGCGATGGCTATTACTTCGAGCCTGCCGACTCCTCGGCGGACGAACTCGTCTTCCGACGCCGTGAGCGCGATGCCTGAAAACATGAGCACAAGGTTTAGCGTGCTTTAAACAAAAACGACCGGAAGGTGGTTCCCCATTTTCCGGTCGTTTCGCAAGGTCGTCGTGAGGGCCAGTCTGCCTCACTACCCAGAGTAGATTAGTACGGCAGCTCCATCAGGAATTTACGCAGCAGCGCAAAATCCGGGGCGAAGTGGTGTGACAGCAATGCCAGATCTGCACGATCAGCCAGCGCCTGCGGTAACGGCAAGGTTTTACCCAGAATCGCTTCCACACTCTCTTTAAACTTCGCCGGATGGGCAGTACCCAGGAACAGGCCGTATTCACCCGGTTGCAGTTGGTCACGCAACAAACGGTAAGCGATAGCTGCGTGCGGCTCCGAGGTATAACCCAGCGCTTCGAGTTCCAGCATGGTGGCTTTGGTGGTTTCGTCACTCACCGCACCAAACGCCAGATCCTTCAACTGCCAGTTTTTACGGCGGAACAACTCCTCCACGCGCGGCCAGTTGTTTGGCTGGCTCACATCCATCGCATTAGAGAGCGTCGCCACTGTCGGGTTCGGCTGCCAGGTGCCGTTTTGCAAAAAGCGCGGCACGGTATCGTTCGCATTGGTCGCGGCGATAAAACGCTTCACCGGCAGGCCCAGCGATTTCGCCAACAGACCGGCGGTCAGGTCACCGAAGTTACCACTGGGCACCGATACCACCAGTTGGTTGCGTGCTTCCTGTGGCAACTGCGCCACCGCTTCAAAATAGTAACTGATCTGTGCCAGCAGACGACTGATGTTGATAGAGTTGGCAGAGTTCAGCCCGATCGCACGTTTGAGTTCTTCATCATCAAACGCCTGCTTCACCAGCGCCTGACAGGCATCGAAATCACTGTCGATGGCGATAGTGTGGATGTTGCCACCCAGAGTACAGAACAGTTTCTCCTGCAACGGACTGATCTTGCCGTTCGGGTACAGAATCACCACCCGCACATTTTTCAGGCCGTAAAACGCGTGGGCAACCGCCGCCCCGGTATCACCAGACGTCGCAGTCAGAATCGTGATCGGTTGATCGCCCGCCACTTCCGCCAGCATCTGCGCCATCAAACGGCCGCCGAAGTCTTTGAACGCCAGCGTCGGGCCGTGGAACAGCTCCAGCGCGGCAATATCCTCGCTCACCGGTACTACCGGTGCCGGGAAGCGGAACGCCGCTTTCACACGCTGGTAGACGATTTCATCGGACATTTCATCACCAATGAACGCCGACAGGATGCGGCTACTGCGGGTGACAAAATCCTGCTCCAGCAGTTCATCAACGGTCGTACGGTCGAATTCAGGCAGCTCCAACGGGAAAAACAGGCCCTGATTGCTTCCCAGTCCTTTACGGATCGCCTCGGCGAAATTCACCTGTTCATTGTGATCTTTCAGATTGTACAGTTTCATGCGTTATCCCAGTTGTCGCGCGCCTGCGGTATCCAGACGGCAAATATGAACAAAACCTTCGTCGTTCTGCAGATAGTTTTCCCGCAGCCAGTTTGCCAGGCGCTGTGCAACGGCCATATCGTTGCACACGGAAAACAGCGTCGGCCCGGAACCGGAAATGCCACAGGCCAGCGCCCCTAATTCGTTGGCAGCCTGACGCGCCTCGGCAAACCCCGGCAGCAAGCGCGTACGATATGGCTCAGCGATCACGTCTTTCATCAGTGTGGCTGCCAGTTCCGCCTGACCGGTATGGCAGGCGTGAATGAAGCCCGCCAGATAGCGACCGTGGCTAATACAGTCCTGACGGCGATACTGCGCGGGTAAGATTGCCCGCGCTTCAGCCGTGGACACCTTGATGCCCGGATAGGCCATCACCCATAACCAGTCGTCAAATCCCGGGACTGGCTGACTGATGATGCCCTGCTCTTCTATCATCAGTTGCACGCCGCCCAGAAAGCACGGCGCAACATTGTCGTAATGTACGCTACCGGAAATACGACCTTCCAGCTCACCCATCAGTGCCAGCAGTCGGGTATCATCCAACGGCTTACCACAGAACTCGTTCATCGCCATCAATCCGGCGACCACCGAGCAGGCGCTGGAGCCTAAACCCGACCCAATCGGCATGTTTTTTTCCAGCGTCATGGCAACCGGTACGGTCTTGCCAATCTCCTGACAGAACCGCTCCCAGCACTGATAAACGATGTTATCTTTCGGGTTATCCGGCAGCTTGCTGACAAAACGCCCTTCATTGTGCAGGCTAAACAGATCCGCTTCGCGCACGCTGACGCAATCGCCCAACAGGGTACCATCCACCGGTGATACCGCCGCGCCCAGCACATCAAACCCCACGCTCACATTCCCAATGGATGCCGGGGCATAAATCTTCACCATTCTCACACTCCCACCTTCCACGACAGCGTACGCAGCAGGTCTGCAAATACCCCGGCCGCCGTCACATCATTACCTGCCCCGTACCCTCGCAACACCAGCGGCAGCGGCTGATAGTAGCGGCTGTAAAACGCCAGCGCATTCTCACCGTCCTTCACTTTGAACAACGGATCGTTACCGCCTACGGCACTGATCGTCACCTGACATTTGCCGTCTTCGATCTTACCGACGTAGCGTAACACTTTACCTTCTGCGCGCGCGGCTTCAACCCGGCTGGCGAATTCGTCATCCAGTTGCGGTAAACGTTCCAGAAAACTGGCCACATCGCCCTGCGTGTATTCCGCTGGCAGCACAGAGTCAACCTGGATATCTTCCAGTTCCAGCTCATACCCGGCCTCACGTGCCAGAATCAGCAGCTTACGCGCTACATCCATACCAGACAGATCGTCACGCGGGTCCGGCTCGGTAAAGCCTTTTTCTTTCGCCAGCAGCGTTGCGGCGGACAGCGGCATGCCTTCATCCAGCTTGCCGAAAATAAAGGATAAAGAACCCGACAAAATACCGTTGAAGCGGATGAGCTCATCACCGGCATTCAGCAGATTTTGCAGGTTTTCGATAACCGGCAGACCTGCGCCAACGTTGGTGTCATACAGGAATTTGCGACGTGACTTCGCCGCAACCTGCCGCAACTGGTGGTAGTAACGCAGTGAACCGGTGTTGGCTTTCTTATTCGGTGTAACGACATGGAAACCGTCTGCCAGAAAATCGGCATATTGATCGGCCACGACCTGACTGGAAGTACAATCGATGATCACCGGATTGAGCAGGTGATACTCTTTCACCAGACGGCTGAGCGCGGCCGGGCTAAATGGCTCACGCGCACGCGCCAGTTCGTCACGCCAGCGGTCCATCGGAATACCGTGCACGTTGGTGAGCATTGCTTTGGAATTGGCGATGCCGCACACCCGCACATCAATGTGTTTTTGTTTGAGCCATGACTGCTGACGCTGGATTTGTTCCAGCAGCGCGCCGCCTACACCGCCCACACCAATCACAAAGACGTCCAGCGTCTGATTGGTGTTGAACAGCATCTGATGCGCTACCCGCACACCTGTAGTCGCCACGTCGTTGTTCACGACAACCGAGATTGAGCGTTCGGACGACCCCTGTGCGATTGCCACAATGTTGATATTGGCGCTGGCCAGTGCGGTAAACAAACGCGCCGACAAGCCACGCAGCGTACGCATGCCGTCACCCACCACGGAAATAATCGCCAGTCGCTGCACCACATCCAGCGGCTCCAGCACACCTTCTTTCAGTTCCAGATAGAATTCGTCTTCCAGCGTTTTGCGTGCACGCGACAGCTCATTTTGGGATACACAGAAGCTGATGCTGTATTCGGAAGAGGACTGGGTAATCAGTACCACCGAAATACCGGCACGCGACATCACGGCAAACACGCGTGCAGCCATCCCGACCATTCCTTTCATGCCGGGGCCGGAAACGTTGATCATCGCCATGTTATTGAGGTTGGTGATGCCCTTGACCGGATAGCGGATATCGTCGCTTTCCAGCCCGATGAGTGTACCCGGGGCCTGAGGGTTTTCGGTATTCTTGATAAGGCAGGGGATTTGGAACTGGGCGATAGGAGCGATGGTGCGGGGGTGGAGAACTTTGGCACCGAAGTACGATAACTCCATCGCCTCCTGATAGGACATCGACTTCAACAATCGCGCGTCAGGCACCTGACGCGGGTCACAGGTATAGACGCCGTCAACATCCGTCCAGATCTCACAGCAATCGGCACGCAGACAGGCGGCCAGCACCGCCGCCGAGTAATCAGAACCATTGCGGCCCAGCACCACCAGTTCTCCTTTATCATTACCGGCGGTAAAGCCTGCCATCAGGATCACGTGGTTCGCCGGGATCACCAGGTCATTAATACGGCGGGTCGATTCAGCGATATCAACCGTGGACTCCAGATAGTGCCCTTGCGCCAACAGACTACGAACCGGATCGATGACCGACACCTGATAGCCACGCGCCTGAAATACCGCTTCCATAATCGCGATGGAGAGTTTTTCACCCCGGCAGATAATGCCTGCGTTGACGCTATCCGGGCATTGCCCCAGCAACGCAATACCGTGTAATACTTGCTTGAGTTGGGCGAACTCTTCATCTACCCGCGCTTTCAACCGGTTATAAGCAAAACCGGGCTGGGATTGGGCCAGTCCCTGCAATAAATCGGCAAAAATGACTTCTGCTTCGATGATATTTGGCTGGATGTCCTGTTTCGCCACGGTTTTTTCAATCATGGCTACCAAATGGTTGGTGATTTTCGCCGGTGCTGACAGCACCGTCGCGACTTGTCCCTGTCGTGCATTACTTTCGATGATATCGGCAACACGCGCAAACCGCTCCGCGTTGGCTACCGAGGTCCCGCCAAATTTCAACACTCGCATCTTGTCTATTCTCCTGAATTTTTTCTGGCCAAAAACGCCGAAACGCCTTTGAAAACCGCTTGCAACAGCCTTGTATCCTTGACGGGCAGAAACAAGCCCGCAATAACTGTAAAAAAAAAGCCCGCACTCTGAAGTGCGGGCTTTTTCTGGATTCATCTGTACGCGTCAGCCCGCACCGTTACTGGTAGTACCGGTGGTAATAATAATGGTGGTGGTAACCTGGCTGGTGTAATGCATCGCGTAGCGTTCTCGTGATTCAAAAAAATTATCTGCCCTATTAGTTAGGGCAATCGCCTTGCTAAGTCAACGGATTTCTTCATTTCGCTGTTTGCCCCACGATGACCGCAATGGGGAAAGCCTCTGCAGAAAAACAAAAAAGCCAGACAATTGTTCAGTAAATACGACTTGCCGATATGTTTCGCCGCATTACCTTCATTTCCCCTTATCTTCTGCCGACAAGGCTTTTTCTACATCATGCAACAGTCTGTGCAGCATGGCATTATCCCGTTGTTCCAATAACCCAAGACGCTGC
This sequence comes from Dickeya zeae NCPPB 2538, assembly GCF_000406165.1. Classification (NCBI taxonomy): domain Bacteria; kingdom Pseudomonadati; phylum Pseudomonadota; class Gammaproteobacteria; order Enterobacterales; family Pectobacteriaceae; genus Dickeya; species Dickeya zeae. The sequence continues at coordinate 3,865,897 of NZ_CM001977.1, forward strand.
TGGAGCCAGTCACGCAACTTTTCATCCTGCTGCGCGCCAACCCGAACCAGCAGGCGCGAAAATCGCTCACGCAGCGCAACCAGTTGTCCAGATTCTGCGGGTATCGGCTCCGCTACCGCCACCTGCATCAACGAGGCCAGTTGATAGCAATACACCATTACCGCCTGCCCCAAATTCAGTGATGGATAATCCGCCGCCATCGGCACACCGGTCAGGATATCCGCCAACGCCAGCTCTTCATTCGTCAGCCCGGAGTCTTCCCGGCCAAATACCAGCGCGGCAGAGCTTACCCATTGCTGCTTTTCCTGCAACACCCCCAGCAGTTGGGCTGGTTCGCAATAGTAATGAAAACGCGCACGGCTGCGTGCGGTTGTCGCCACCGTAAAATCAATATCCGCTAACGCATCGGCAAGCGTCGGAAAAACGTCGACAGCATCCAGAATATCGCCGGAGCCATGCGCCACCCAGCGCGCCGCGGGTTCAAGATGCGCACGGCTGTCCACAATCCGCAAACGACCAAACCCCATCGTTTTCATCGCCCGCGCCGCCGCCCCCACGTTCTCAGGCCGGGCTGGCGCCACTAAAATGATATAAAACTGCACATAACCTCCCAAACGACACCTGGCAGGTGCGCTGACGATTCAGATATAACGGCGATTTAGCCAGCCCTCTAGCGGGTTGGGTATACCAGACAGATGGACCGAAACGTCAACCCTGACACTCCAGCCAGGATGGGATAACCCCGTGAAAATGGAAACGCTTCAGCTATAAGCATTTATTATGCCGTGGTCAGTATAAAAATGTTAAATTGTGATAGATAGCAGCATTCGTAGCGCGTTTTCCACAAAGCGCTAACGTGCTACAATGAAATTTGATATATGTCAATGGAACCGTAGATTTGCCAGTCGGTGAAATCAGTGCTCACTGTTATGTTGCTGTTAATAAGGTTAAACTATGCGCCACAATAGGCCCTGTTGAAAAACCTCATCGCTACCTGTTATCAGGCCGTGCGTCAGGTGGAAACAAGTGCATCAACACGTATTTGCGTACTTGAGTCGGTCGGCGAACAAACGGTGAACATGATTTCCCAAAGCGCCCGAGAGAACCAGGACTTCTGTACTTTCGAATCTCTATATTAGTTGGCAATTTTAGGTAGCAAACATGCAGACCCCCCACATTCTTATTGTCGAAGACGAGTTGGTAACTCGCAACACCCTCAAAAGTATTTTTGAGGCTGAGGGATACGTTGTTCACGAGGCCACAGACGGTGCCGAGATGCATAACATACTGTCCGAGCATGATATCAATCTGGTCATTATGGATATTAATCTGCCGGGCAAGAATGGCTTATTACTGGCACGTGAACTGCGTGAACAGGCAAGCGTAGCGTTGATGTTCCTGACTGGTCGTGACAACGAAGTCGACAAAATTCTGGGCCTGGAAATCGGCGCGGATGACTATATCACCAAACCGTTTAACCCACGTGAGCTGACTATCCGCGCACGCAACCTGCTGTCACGCACCATGAATCTGGGTGGCGGTACGGAAGAACGTCGTCTGGTCGAAAGTTACCGCTTCAACGGCTGGGAGCTGGATATCAACAGCCGCTCACTGGTCAGCCCGAACGGCGAACAATACAAACTGCCGCGTAGCGAATTCCGCGCTATGCTGCACTTCTGCGAGAATCCGGGGAAAATCCAGTCACGTGCCGAGTTGCTGAAGAAAATGACCGGTCGCGAACTGAAGCCGCATGACCGCACGGTCGATGTGACTATCCGCCGTATCCGCAAACATTTTGAATCCACCGCCGATACGCCGGAAATCATCGCGACGATTCACGGTGAAGGCTATCGCTTCTGCGGCGATCTGGAAGACTGATCGCTAGCACATCAGGTACCACTAACCGGGTACCACGAAAAAGCCGGGATTGCTCCCGGCTTTTTTATTCACTCGCGGTTATTCTTTCGGCAATCGTCGTTATTTCACCCAAGGCAGGATCGGCACTGCGCTGAGCGCATTCTTCGGCGAACCATCCACCAGACGATCAGAATAAGTCAGATACACCAGCGCATTACGTTTCGCATCGTAAAAACGCACGACCTGCAATTTCTTGAAGATCAGTGAAGTACGCTGCTGAAACACCACATTCCCCTTGCCTTTACTGCTGGTGATCTTGTCACTCAGGGTGATAGGCCCTACCTGCTGACAAGAGATAGCTGCATCCGATGTATCTTCCGCCAGACCAAGCCCGCCTTTGATGCCACCGGTTTTCGCTCTGCTCAAATAGCAAGTGACATTCGCCACATCTGGATCATCAAACGCTTCCACCACGATTTTATGGTCTGGACCTAACAGTTTAAACGCTGTATCCACTGAACCTATCTCTTCTGCCCTGGCTGAGGTGATACCGAAAAACAGGGCTGCAACCGTCAATACAACTTGTCTTTTCATCATTGGCACTCTCTCACAATTGCCGTTCTTTCGCTCGTTGCCATCATGGCGTAGTTTCTGTGGTCTACAGACCGTTTGTCAGATAGATTTCTCTGGTGACCTATGTTAATCAAATTCTTTATTCATAAGGCACAAAAATCTTGGTAAGTGCGCCAGGGAAAAAGTTGCTATTATGCCGAGCTTATACGCTTAGCTCTCGGTGTGTTCTATGAGGACGATCTATGGATCAAGCCAGTATCATACGTGACCTGCTCAACTGGCTGGAGGGTCATCTGGACCAGCCTTTATCGCTGGATAATGTTGCAGCCAAGGCCGGCTATTCCAAGTGGCATTTGCAGAGGATGTTCAAGGACGTAACAGGTCATGCTATCGGCTCCTACATTCGCGCCCGTCGGCTCACCAAAGCGGCTGTCGCACTCTGTCTGACCAGTCGCCCTATTCTGGATATCGCCTTACAATACCGTTTCGATTCGCAACAGACCTTCACCCGCGCCTTCAAAAAGCAGTTTGCGCAGACGCCAGCCTCTTATCGCCGGGCAGATGACTGGAACACCTTTGGTATCCATCCACCGATTCGGCTGGGTGCGTTCACCATGCCGCAACCGCAATTTATCGCCATGCCGGAAACGCAGTTGGTAGGCCTGACACAGAGCTACAACTGTAACCTGGAACAAATCAGCTGTTTTCGCACCGAAATACGTATCCACTTCTGGCGTCAGTACCTGGGTGAAGTGAAACAGGTACCACCGGTGTTATACGGGCTGCATCATTCTCGCCCAAGTAAAGAGAAAGATGATGAACATGAAGTGCTGTATACCACCGCGCTGGAGCCTCATCATGTACCGGAAGGCGTGCACCCTGGCGAACCAGTCACACTCCCGGCTGGTGATTACGCGTTGTTTATCTACGAAGGCCCGGCGGACGATCTGCAGGATTTCATCATCACGCTGTACGACACCTGCCTGCCAACCTATAAACTGACCCGGCGCAAGGGGTTCGATGCCGAACGTTTTCATCCCAAAGGGGACCCAGACGCTGAACCCCCGAAAATCATACGCTGTGAATATCTGATTCCCATCCAGCGTTAACGCTGCAATTCATCCAACGCCGGAGCATCAAGATGAGACACATCTCCGGCCGTTTCCACTATCCAGCCCGGAGCAAGCCAAGGGCTTTGCTGGTAATCAACACGAGAGAGCGAGCAGTTGCGAAGGCGCAGACGGCGCTCTGCCCAGGCGGGCAAGCCCAGCAACGTACTTAGCAAACACCCCAGCGCAATACCGTGACTCACCAGCAGCGGGCGACTCCCCGGCTCTAACGCCTGGCATTTTTCCAGCACACGATGCATACGCACAGCCAACTCCGACATAGATTCACCACCGGGAATACGGCCATCACGGGTGCCATCCACCAATTGCTTACGCCAGCTTTCTTCTTCATGGCTTAGCGAATCAATCAGTCTTTCTTCCAGCACCCCCATGTTCAGTTCTCTCAGCCCCGGCTCCATGATGACCTGACAGCCACCGCAGGCCTGCGAGATAATATCGGCGGTATGTCGGGTACGCCCCAGATCACTGGTAAAAATATGGGTGATCCCCAATTTTTTTACCCTGTCGGCGACCAAACGAGCTTGATGTTCACCACCTGGGGTTAACGGACTGTCCGACTGCCCCTGGATACGTCGCGCCACATTCCACTCTGTTTCACCGTGGCGAACAAGATATACCTGTAACATGATTTTTTTCCGTTATACTGCGTCAAACTAACTACAAGGTAGGGAAACATTATGTACCATGTTGTCGCATCCACGACCAACCCGGCCAAGATTAGTGCCATAACTTTAGCATTTGCCGACGTATTTGGTGCAGATAATTGCCGTATTGAAGGGGTTGACGTAGACAGTGGCGTCCCCAGTCAACCGCTTGGCTCCGTTGAAACCCGAACAGGCGCAAGGAATCGCGTGATGAGGGCGCGTCAGGTCCGCCCAGAAGCTGATTTTTGGGTGGGAGTAGAAGCGGGTATCGAAGAAAGCATGACCTTCGCCTGGATGGTCATTGAAAATGCCACTATTCGAGGTGAATCCCGCTCGGCCAGCCTGGTATTACCACAAAGTATTCTGCAGGGAATCGGTCAGGGGCGTGAGTTAGGGGACGAAATGGCTCGCATTACCGGCATTCAGGACATCAAACGTCAGGGTGGTGCGATCGGCGTCTTTACCGATGGCAAGCTCTCCAGAACCAGCGTGTATTATCAGGCGCTGCTACTGGCACTGGTGCCGTTTCATAACCCGGTTTATCAGCAATCCATCCATGCGGCGTCTGCCTGAAATCCCCAGACGCTGCGACTACGCTTTCTTCTCTGGTAACAACTGCTCCTCCAGCCAGATTTTCAGCCTGACTGGAGCAGACTTGAGGCTATTAGAGCCACGGGTGATGGTAGCAATACCGGCACCCAGCTCATTTTTCAATTCACGCTGACTCATTTCGCCCCGCATCAATTCCTGAATAATGCGCACACGAGTACCGAGAGAGGCCCTCTCATCCGGGGTTAACAACAATTGCAGTAGCGGCTGTTCCAATCCTTCTGCCATTGCCTGCTGAAACAGGCTGACAAAAGCGTGCCAGTTTTCATCATCTGACTCGGAAAAACTCGGATCGTGAAGTGAAGGTAATGTCATAACGGCCACCATACTATTTAACTAGTACAGCAGCATAACATACTATTCCCTTCAAAAAAAAGTTCAGGAAAAAGGATAAACACCCGCCCCAACGAGGCGGGCATTGAGATAATCACGCGTTGCTGACAGTTACGCGTTAAATCCGCATGCAGCTTGGTGATAATCGGTCGCAGGTTGATTCATCAGTAACGTCGCTGCCACTCATTATCCATCAACAAAGCCGTCTGACGTTGTTGCATCAAACTGCGATAAAACACGTCATACGCCAGCACGTTTTTAACGTACCCACGGGTTTCAGAAAACGGGATGCTTTCCACAAACGCGATCGCATCAATCCGGCCATTAGTGTCTTTTAACCAGTTATTGACCCGCGACGGCCCCGCATTATAAGCCGCTGATGCCAGAATACGGTTCTGGCCAAACGACTGATAGACATAGTCCAGATAGCTGGTACCAAGCTGAATATTCATCTGCGGATCAAGCAACTGACTGCTATTGCTATAACTGGCGATGTTAAACATCTCAGCGGTGTGCTGCGCGGTGGCTGGCATCAGTTGCATCAGACCCGCTGCGCCTACAGCAGAACGAGCCTGTGGATTCCAGGCGCTTTCCTGACGAGCAATCGCCATGGCATAACTCTGGCTAATTCCTTTACCTTGTATTGCCTGACGGAAATCGTCACTCCATGCTAGCGGGAAACGCTCTTCCAGATTATCCCATAGTTTCGCCACTATCGTGGCCTGTACACTCAAATCATACCAATGTTGTTCTAATGCAAAGCGTGCCAGCGCCTCTTGTTGAGGCCTCTCCCGGCTGGCGACCAGCCCAGCCCACTCAGAACGTGCCAGGCTTTCCAGTCCCCAAAACATCAGCTCACGAACTCTTGCCACCTCTGGTGACTGCCCAATCGAGCGCTCCGGTTTGGCGGCAATTATGATCGTCAGCGGATAATTAACATTCAGTTTCTGTGCCGCAGCCATCGGGTAAAAACCGCGAATCTTCATCAGCTCGCGCAGCTGATTCTCGCCCTCTTGCTTTTGTCCTTGCTCAAGCAACAGTACGGCTCGCCAGTAACGCCATTCGTCTTTTTGCTGCACATCGGCTGGCAAGCGCGCCATCCACTGCGCCAGTCCAACACGATCGCCCTGCCCCAACGCCATACGGACACGTCGCTCCAGCAAGGGAGCAGAGGCACTACGCAAAATCACCGCATCACGCCAGCGCGCCTGTTCGTCAGTAGCATCGCTGCTCATCAGACGCCAGGCTATGTCATCTTCCATGCTCTGGCGGTCCTGCGGACGCATTTTTTGCAGTCGTACTAATTGCGGCAATAGGGCCAGCGCCTCATTGGGATCCTGACGGGCAATACGGCTAAACGCCGACACCACCACCCGGCGGGTAAAGTCCGTCGGGCCGACAGAGCGGGCGAATCGTTCAATTGATTTGGTATTACTTTGTAATTTTAGCAGCGCATCGGTGATGGTTTTGTAATCTGCCGGTAATTGCCGGGCAAGATGGTTGACCAACCCCGCACTGCCCGCATCCATCGCCAGCCGCATCCGCTCAAGTACCATCAGTGAGGTTAGGCCGCCTTGTTGCTGCCAGGCTGAAAACAGCTTGTCACAGGTTGGCGGCAGAGAACGGCCAGTCAGCCAGATCTCTTGTGTCTGCTCCCAAACGCCTTGCGGCTGCCCTGTCATGACTTTGGCATACAGATAATTGCAGAGCGAGGCGACGGGTTTAGGCTGCTGAGGGCTGAACGCCAACAGGCCGCTCCAGTCCTGACGACGGGCCAGTTCATTGATAAAACTGTTATTCAACGTCCGTACTGCGGGCAGTGTTGGGTGTGACGTCATAAACTGCCTGACCTGCACAGTACTAACCGTCGAGAGATCCTGCGTCAAAGAGCGGTATTCCAAATAGGGATAAAGCGGGTAATCACGCAGTGTCGGCATCAATTGGGAAACGACGTCCATCTGATTATTATCCCAAGCAGACTTTACTTGCTGGTAGCGCTGCCGCTGCTCATCGAGCGAATCTGCCAACACCTGGTACGAAACCCCAACGAGACACAGCACGGCGGCCACAGATCGCCAATACCCTATTTTGAACATACTGCCCTGACCTCACTCGTTATCGATTCTGCCATTGCGCCAGATGCCGCCGTCAATGCCCTATCAACATACTATCGATGTGTTATGCGTTATCAATTCCAGTACTCAGCTATACCGTTCCAGACCCACAGCAACGGCATTAACACCGGCAACATCTGACTTTTTCAAATCAAATCAGTGTGGCATATCCAGCCCGGCAACGATACGCCGAAAGCGCGCTAAAACAGAACGAAATTCACGGTGCTTTCCCCTTTTATCAACAGCGCTCGCAGTTTCAGCGGATACCGCGTCGATTACGCCACCCCAGATGGAAGCCGCCTCGCAGAGTCGGCAACACGATGACAGGATGGCTGGGATCATGAGGCGAAAACAGCTAAACTCCGTCAACAGTAAATTCCTTTTGCCGGCGGAGCACTTGTGCGCTTCCGGTATCATGCCCCTACAGGCGCCATGCTTTTAATGGCATAACGCTAAACTGGACAGAAAAAGAGGCTCAGAGCAACGTGGCTCAATACGTTTACACCATGCACCGCGTCGGTAAGGTTGTTCCGCCGAAGCGCCATATCCTGAAAAATATCTCCCTTAGTTTCTTCCCCGGCGCCAAAATCGGCGTGCTGGGTCTAAACGGTGCGGGTAAATCCACTCTGCTGCGCATCATGGCGGGGATTGATAAAGACATCGAAGGCGAAGCACGCCCGCAACCGGGCATTAAGATCGGTTATTTGCCTCAGGAACCCCAACTGAATCTGGAACACACCGTTCGTGAAGCCATTGAAGAGGCAGTCAGCGAAGTGAAACGTGCGCTGACTCGTCTGGACGAAGTTTACGCCGCTTATGCCGCCCCGGAAGCTGACTTCGATAAACTGGCGAAAGAACAAGGTGAACTGGAAGCGATTATTCAGGCGCACGATGGTCATAATCTTGATAATCAGCTAGAGCGAGCCGCTGATGCGCTGCGTCTGCCGCCGTGGGATGCCAAAATCGCCAATTTATCTGGTGGTGAACGCCGTCGTGTCGCTATCTGTCGCCTGCTGTTGGAAAAACCTGACATGCTGCTGCTTGACGAACCGACCAACCACCTGGATGCCGAGTCCGTCGCCTGGCTGGAACGCTTCCTGCATGACTATGAAGGCACCGTTGTCGCCATCACCCATGACCGTTACTTCCTCGACAACGTTGCCGGCTGGATTCTGGAGCTAGACCGCGGCGAAGGGATTCCGTGGGAAGGCAACTACTCGTCCTGGCTGGAACAAAAAGATCAGCGTCTGGCACAAGAAGCCTCCACCGAAGCCGCTCGTCGCAAATCCATTGAGAAAGAGCTTGAGTGGGTACGTCAAAATCCGAAAGGTCGACAGGCCAAAGGCAAGGCGCGTCTGGCTCGCTTTGATGAACTTAGCAGTGTGGAATACCAGAAGCGTAATGAAACCAGCGAACTGTTTATTCCGCCTGGCCCTCGCCTTGGCGACAAGGTGCTAGATGTTCAGAACCTTACCAAGTCCTATGGCGACCGGGTGTTGATCGACAACTTGTCGTTCTCCATTCCTAAAGGTGCCATCGTTGGGATTATCGGCCCTAACGGTGCCGGTAAATCGACGCTGTTCCGCATGTTGTCCGCTCAGGAGCAGCCGGACTCTGGCTCGATTTCACTGGGTGATACCGTTCAACTGGCGTCAGTCGATCAGTTCCGTGACAAAATGGACGGCAGTAAGACCGTATGGGAAGAAGTTTCCGGCGGCCAGGATATTATGCGCATCGGTAATTTCGAAATCCCAAGCCGTGCCTACGTTGGCCGCTTCAACTTTAAAGGCGTCGATCAGGGTAAACGGATCGGAGAGCTCTCCGGTGGTGAACGCGGCCGTGTACATCTGGCCAAGCTGCTGCAGGTTGGCGGCAACATGCTGCTGCTTGACGAACCAACCAACGATCTGGACATCGAAACGCTGCGCGCGCTGGAAAATGCCCTGCTGGAATTCCCTGGCTGTGCCATGGTTATTTCCCATGACCGCTGGTTCCTGGACCGTATCGCCACCCACATCATCGACTATCAGGATGAAGGTAAGGTGGAATTCTTTGAAGGTAACTTCACGGAATACGAAGAGTACAAAAAGCGCACGCTGGGTGCAGAGGCGCTGGAACCACATCGCATCAAGTATAAGAAAATGGCGTAACACTACGCCCTTTCTATTCTGCCCTATGCTGTCACAACCAGTTCCTGTGACGACAAAGCCCGCCGATTGGCGGGCTTTTCATTTGAATGCATTGACTTAACATCAGGTGTGGTGATTAAGCCACACCTGACAAGCCTCAGAACGTTTCCCAATTCTGCTCGCTGCGGCTACTTTTACCCGCGCCAATAGCGGCCACGGCAGGAATAGCCTGCAACGTTGGCCGGGATGGCAACGATGCGCGAGCTGAGTCACTGTCCCGACGATGACTCAACTTGAAGACTGCGACCGCCTGGGTCAACCGTTCAGCCTGCGATTCCAGTGAGGATGCGGCAGCGGAAGCTTCTTGCACCAACGAGGCGTTTTGCTGTGTTGTGCCTTCCATTTCCAGCACAGCCTGATTCACCTGCCCAATACCACGGCTTTGCTCATCAGATGCAGAGGCAATTTCACCCATGATATCCGTCACACTGACAACTGCTTTTACGATCTCGTCCATCGTATCGCCCGCTTTTGCCACCAGAACGGACCCCGCATCCACCAACTTGCCGGATTCACCAATCAGTGATTCGATCTCTTTCGCTGCCTGCGCGCTGCGCTGCGCCAGGTTTCGTACCTCACCAGCCACCACCGCAAATCCCCGCCCTTGTTCACCAGCACGGGCAGCTTCTACCGCCGCATTCAGCGCCAGAATATTGGTCTGGAAAGCGATGCTATTAATAACACTGGTGATCTCCGATATTTTTCTCGAACTGGAGGAGATATCCCCCATAGTTCTCACCACATCCTGAACAATAGAGCCACCTTGCTCCGCCTTGCTGGAAGCATTACGTGCCAGTTGGCTGGCATGGTTGGCGTTATCGGAGTTCTGCTTCACGGTGGAGGTCAGCTCTTCCATGCTGGCTGCCGTTTGCTCCAGCGCCGCCGCCTGTTGCTCCGTACGGGAAGAAAGGTCGACGTTACCCGCGCTAATTTCCGACGCGCCCTGATAGATAGAATCGGCACCTTCGCGAACCACCGTCACGGTATTGGTCAACGACTCCTGCATGTGCTGCAGGTTTTGCCCCAGAATACCGATTTCGTTGCGTCCCAGATTTTCAGCCGGTTGGGTCAGATCACCCTGAGCAATTTTCTGGATACGGGCAATCAGCACATTAACCGGTACCAAAATCGCCCGACGGATGACCAGATACGTCAGTGCGGCCAGCAGAATCGCTAAAATAAACGACGCCCCCATCAGGATATTCCCCAGACGGGCATTAGCAGAGGCCTGCGCATTAATACTGTTTGCGTGATCTGTCAGGTACTTCACTTCTTTTCGCACCTGAAGGGCATAATTCGTATCCAACTGGCGAGCCAGCGTCGTTTCCAGTTCAATGGTGTTTTCGAATTCACCGTTACGCACAAACTCCACCATCGGCAGCATTATCTTGTCACGATAGGCGGTATAGTTGGCGCTCAACTCAGAATCCAGGGATGTCTCTTGTGCGGATTTGTCAGTTCGCGCCATATACTCATCAAAGCGCTTCTGTGAGCTTTTGATGCGATCCAGACCTTCGGTAAAGGCCTGTTTGTAAGCCTCAGTATCACCGATACGCGACGATGCCACGGCCTGAACCAGCAACTGACGGGAAACACGCAGTTGATCCATACTGCTGCTGACCCCAGCCCGGATATCGGAAACCAGATTAGCCCGCTCCAGAGAGGCATTACTCTGTTTGAGAAAATAACTGGCAGTACCAATTGAGAGAGCAAACAGAACTAGAATAATGGTTAACAGGGTAATAAACAGCGTCACAAGACGAATGTTATTTATCGAAGAAATATTTCCTTTTTGTTCTGCCATTCCGATTTCTCACTTTCACTACAAGATGCTGAACACTTCCACTATCTCAACAGCAGAAGCACGTATAGCTTTGCGCCATTTAGTACTCCCTGACATACACCGGACCACTGCCACATCAGCGTCCGGCAAGGCAACAAACGTCACACTAAAGCACAAAACAAAACGACATTTTATTTTAATTGTATTGTTGTTTCTTTAAAAAAGAAAAACCGTGACGACTGTAGCATGCTCTATTGATAAGTGGTAACCAGAAACGTTCAAGTTCCTTTTTTATGATGAAGTCATCATATATCAGGCGGGGATATCCACCGAAAATTAGCCCTTGCAGGCGAAAAACACAGAAGATGGCAAACGAGGGTTTGCAGCCCATACGCTGATAGCCTGACGGTAACTGACAGGCAGAAGCAAGCTGCGCAAGGTTCGTTGCCCGACTGTACTTCCTGGGAAAACGGTATGATTTACCGTGATGAATAATCGCACAACGCGTCAAAGCCCAGTGCAAAATCAATAAAGCTATTCAGAGCAGGAGAGTTCAACTTACGCCCAGGATAAATCAAATAGAGATCGTTGGTATCAGCCTGCCATTCCGACAAAAGACAAACCAACTCACCGCTATCTATCTGCTCACGGCACAAAAATGCTGGTAACAACGTAATTCCACCATCCGCCAGTACACAAGCACGCGCATACAGCAGATTGTCAGTGATGTGTGATTGCGGCAACCGCCAGAGAAAATACTCCGCTTCACGGCGAAATCCCCATTCTGGCCAGGCGCGGTGCGCAATGCATCGGTGCGCTTGCAGTTCACGCGGGTGTGTAATCGGCGGCAATGCCGCCAGATAGGCATCGGAAGCAACCAGATAATGTGGCACCTGTCCCAGAGAACGACCAATCAGGGAAGAATCCTGCGGTTTGCCGGTACGCAACGCGGCATCAAACCCTTCGTCCACCAGATCAATGACCCGATCGGCCACTACGATCTCCAGTGACACCGCCGGAAAGCGAGACTGAAACTCGGCGGTCAAACGCGCCAACAAGGTTGCGCCTAATCCGGCCGGACTGGTTATTCGCAAACGCCCACTGGGTTTATCGCGTAAGTGTTGCATCGCCATCTCAGCGCGCTCGCTCGCCTGACGCATCTCCTGACAATGCACCAGATAGCGTTCACCTGCAAAGGTGAGGTTCAGCTTGCGAGTCGTTCGATTGAACAACCGCAACCCCAGAGACTGCTCTAATTGACTGACGCGTAAACTGAGACTCGACTTAGCCATACCAGCCTGTCTGGCCGCCTCGGTAAAACTGCCGCATTCCGCCACCAGGGCGAACAGCGCCATATCCTGCAATTGTCTGAACATGATTGTTCTTCTCAGTCGAACACGTCGTTAGTGATTGTCCATCTTATCAGTACTATCGACAGGTTCTACACTGTCGTTACATCCAACACGCAACGATGGAAACATTGATCATGACAGTAAAAGCAATCGCCGTTGACCCCAGTTCTCCTGATAATTTCGTAGAAATTACGGCTGAATTACCACAGCCCGGTGAGCATGACCTGCTGGTAGCCGTAAAAGCGGTGTCGGTTAATCCGGTGGATACCAAAGTACACGCAGGATTACGCCGAAACGGTCTGCAACACCCACGTATTCTTGGCTGGGATGCCAGTGGTGTCGTGATAAAAACCGGCTCAGGTGTCAGTAACTTCAACGTCGGAGATGAAGTCTGGTACGCCGGTGATATCACGCGCCCGGGCAGCAACAGCACCCATCAGTTAGTCGATGCCCGCATCGCCGCACACAAGCCCGCGTCACTGAACTGGGCTGAAGCCGCCGCCTTGCCGCTGACAGCACTGACCGCCTGGGAAGGGCTATTTGAGCATCTGAACATTCAGAATGCAGCTAAAGGTAAAACGCTGTTGATTATCGGCGGCGCTGGCGGCGTCGGCTCACTGGCGATTTCACTGGCTGCCCAACGCAGCGAGGTGACCGTCATCGCGACGGCGTCTCGTCCCGACTCTGCACAATGGTGCCGCGACCGTGGCGCAGATGTGGTCGTGGATTATCGCCATCTGGCTGATGATCTGAAAAAGCAGAATATTGAGCACGTGGATTACATTTTCTGCCTGAATGACACTGACGGTCACTGGGATGCCATTAGCCAGTTAATCGCCCCGCTGGGACATATCTGTACCATCGTGGAAAACACCCAGCCCTTAGATCAAAACGCACTGAAATTAAAAAGCGCGGCGCTGCACTGGGAATTCATGTTTACCCGCAGCATGTTTGCCACACCGGATATGGCCCGTCAGGGAGAAATTCTGCGTGAGGTGGCGCAACAGGTGGATAACGGTCTCTTGCAGGGCACGCTGAGCCAGACCCTGAACGGATTAACACCTGAAACGCTAAAACAGGCCCACGAAGCCATACTGAATGGTCATATGCGCGGTAAGCTCGTCATCACTCTGTGAGTGAAGGTCACCAGTAAAAGCGTCGGCATAAAAAAGCCAGCCCAATGGGCTGGCTTTGACGTTTTTCGTCGAACCGATCGGCTGCCACCGACCGGCTATTCGCCGCTTAGTACAGCAGGCGGGCACGAATAGTGCCGGGAATAGACTTCATCAGTTGCAGTGCGGTGTCAGCACCGTCCGTTTCCACATCGATAACCACATAACCGATGGTCGGGCTGGTCTGCAAATACTGTGCTGCAATGTTGATACCCTGCTCAGCAAAGATATTGTTAATCTGCGTCATGATACCCGGGCGGTTTTCATGGATGTGCAGCAGACGGCTGGCACGATCGCTGTGCGTCGGCAACGACACTTCTGGGAAGTTGACAGCAGACAAGGTAGAACCGTTATCAGAGTATTTCACCAGTTTCCCGGCAACCTCGATACCAATGTTCTCCTGCGCTTCTTCCGTTGAGCCCCCGATATGCGGCGTCAGAATCACGTTATCAAATTCGCACAGCGGCGACAGGAACGGGTCGCTGTTGGTTGCCGGTTCCTGCGGGAATACGTCGATAGCGGCACCAGAGAGGTGCTTGTTGGCAAGAGCGTCACTCAATGCCGGAATATCAACCACGGTACCGCGTGATGCGTTGATCAAAATCGAACCCGGCTTCATCAACGCCAGTTCGTTGGCGCCAATCATATTCTGGGTACTGTCGGTTTCCGGCACATGCAGACTGACCACGTCGCTCATATTCAGCAGTTCGGACAAATGACGAACCTGCTGGGCATTCCCCAACGGCAATTTGCTTTCGATATCATAGAAATAGACATGCATCCCCAGGCTTTCAGCCAGGATCCCAAGCTGGGTACCGATGTGACCATAACCAATGATACCGAGTTTCTTACCGCGCGCCTCAAAGCAGCCAACCGCCTGTTTGTGCCAGATACCACGATGTGCTTTAGCGTTAGCAGTCGGAATGCCGCGCAACAGCAGCAGCAGCTCACCGATAACCATTTCGGCTACGGAGCGGGTATTGGAAAAAGGTGCGTTGAAGACCGGGATGCCACGTTTGGTTGCAGCCGACAATTCAACCTGATTCGTGCCGATACAAAAGCAACCCACTGCCACCAATTTTTCAGCGGCGGCGAAAATGTCTTCCGTCAGATGCGTACGCGATCGAATCCCCACAAAGTGCGCGTCACGAATCGACGCTTTCAGCGCTTCCGGGTCAAGCGCCCCTTTATGGTATTCAATATTGGTGTAACCTGCAGCACGCAGATTCTCCAGCGCATTCGGGTGCACCCCCTCCAGCAGCAGGAACTTAATCTTGTCTTTTTCCAGTGATACCTTTGCCATTTCCCGACCTTATTTTCAGACTTCAGATATGACGGTTTGCAAACCGGTCTGTGCAAACATAACAAAAAATACGCAGGCGGCAATACAAACGATTGCCTTCGCGTTTTTTCTTACCCCCACCCGTCGGTGATTTCATGGCAAAAAATACTGCCAACCCTCAGCAAGACCAGACAGGGATGATGCGAAATAAGAAAAACTGATATTAAGTACCAAAAATGAGCCGTTAGAGAAAGTCGGATTTTTTAGATAAAAAAATCCGGCCACCGTTAGCGTGGCCGGACCTCTGCGAGAGATAACAACATGGCACTCTTTCATGGCACGTTTTCAGTGGGATGGTTTCAACACTATGATTTCAACACAATGGTTTCAACACTGTTGTGGCCAGAATAGGTTACGCCAGGAATAACTTATTTCAGGCGAACGGTTTTCACCCCGTCGGCGGTCCCCACCAGCGCGACATCCGCACCGCGGTTCGCAAACAACCCCACCGTTACCACGCCAGCCAGATTATTGATGCAGTTTTCCATCGCCACCGCATCCGACAGATCCATATTGTGCACATCCAGAATAATGTTGCCGTTGTCTGTGATAACCCCATCACGATACACCGGCTGACCACCCAGTTTGACCAGCTCACGGGCCACATAAGCGCGCGCCATCGGGATAACTTCCACCGGCAACGGGAAACGCCCCAGCACATCAACCTGTTTGGACGCATCGACGATACACACGAACTGACGCGCGATCGCCGCCACGATTTTTTCGCGGGTCAATGCAGCACCACCACCTTTGATCATCTGCATGTGTGGGTTGATTTCATCAGCGCCGTCGACGTAGACATCAAGCACATCCACGTCATTACAGTCAAAAACCGGAATCCCCAGACTTTTGAGCTTGGCGGTAGAAGCGTCAGAGCTTGAAACCGCGCCTTCAATTTGATGCTTGATAGACCCCAGTGCGTCAATAAAGTGCGCGGCGGTAGAGCCGGTTCCCACGCCAACGATAGTACCGGGGCGAACATAGTCGAGTGCGGCCCAACCAACGGCTTTTTTCAGTTCATCCTGCGTCATGATGTGCTTATGCCTGTAGCTACGAAAACGTGTGCGTATTATAGGGCAAGCCATCGTCAAAAGGAGAGCCTTGCCTGTCAGGTACGGTAATATTTCGGTCTCACGGCGGCAGGCTGGGCGATTTTTTTCGGCGATACCTCACAAAAATGTGGCATATTGCCAAATATAGTTTTTACGCAAAGGAATCTTCATCTTCATGAAACGCCCGGACTATCGCACGCTTCAGGCGCTGGACGCCGTGATCCGTGAGCGTGGCTTTGAGCGCGCCGCACAAAAACTCTGTATTACGCAGTCCGCCGTCTCGCAACGCATCAAACAGTTGGAGAACCTGTTCGGCCAGCCGCTACTGGTAAGAACGATTCCACCGCGTCCGACCGAACAAGGGCAGAAATTGCTGGCCTTGCTGCATCAGGTGGAATTGCTGGAAGAAGAGTGGCTGGGCAATGAAAACAGCAATGAAACCCCTCTATTGCTGTCTCTGGCGGTCAACGCCGACAGTCTGGCGACCTGGCTTTTACCCGCCCTGCAACCTGTACTGGTGGACTCCCCCATCAGGTTGAATTTGCAGGTGGAAGATGAAACCCGAACCCAGGAGCGCCTGCGCCGGGGTGAAGTGGTGGGGGCCGTGAGTATTCAGCCGCAGCCGCTGCCAAGCTGTCTGGTGGATAAACTGGGCGCGCTGGATTATCTGTTCGTCGCCTCGCCAGGCTTCGCCAATCGCTACTTCCCTAACGGGGTAACGCGTTCGGCGCTGCTGCGTGCGCCAGTGGTGGCGTTCGACCATTTGGATGATATGCATCAGGCATTTTTGCAGCAAAATTTCGACCTGCCGCCGGGTAGCGTCCCCTGCCACATCGTTAACTCATCTGAAGCCTTCGTACAGCTCGCTCGTCAGGGCACTACCTGCTGTATGATTCCCCATTTGCAGATCGAACGTGAACTGGCGAACGGCGAACTTATCGACCTGACACCGGGGCTATGCCAGCGCCGTATGCTGTACTGGCACCGTTTCGCGCCGGAAAGCAGAATGATGCGACAGGTGACTGACGCCCTGCTCACGCACGGACGCCAGGTTCTGCGTCAATCCTGAATTCGTCAGGCAGACTCGCTTACGCGGCGCCCTCAGGGCGCTCGCTGTAATTCAAACACCACATCAACCTGATCATCAAAGTGAATAGTCTGCTGTTCATACGTTTGCGACACCTCGCTTTGCGCAGCCATATTGGTGGTTTTGAACATACGCGCGGCCGGTATCGGCTGATAGTTGGCAACGTGGTAGCGAATGCTGTAAACCGGCCCCAACGTGGCGTTAAACCCAGAAGCTAACGACTGCGCCTGTAATGTCGCCTGCTCTATCGCTTTTTTACGTGCCTGCTCACGGTAGATATCCGGGTTAGACACCCCCAACTCCACCGCCCGGATCTCGTTAAGACCCGATTTGAGCGCCCCATCCAGCAGTTCATTGAGCTTATCCAACTGACGCAGCGTCACTTCCACCTGCCGCACCGCACGGTACCCTTTCAGGACCGAGCCGCCGTTCTTCAGGTAATCGTACTCCGGTTGGGTGCGCAAATTGGCCGCGTTGATATCTGTTTTGTCGATACCGTTTTTATCCAGAAAAGCAAAGTATTGTGCGACCCGATCATCCACCTGCTTTTTGGCGTCGGACACGTCTTTGGATGACACGCTAACTTCTATCGCCAGCCGGGCGATATCCGGCGTCGCATCCACACTCGCCGTACCGGAAGTCACAATGTGTGGCCCACTGGGTAGCTCATTGCCAGCCTGCGCCGTCAGTGACGACAAACCGAGCAGCATAGTCAAAACCAGAACGTTCAGCTTCACAGTATCTCCTTTGCGCGTGAATGAGTAACGAAGCCTACCCGGGGCAGGCTTTATTCACTATAGGCGAATGTCTGAATAGGTGAATGTCGGGATAGATGAATGCTGGAATACCGGCTATGCATCGCGAAACCCAATGCCAAATGCCCGCTTACGCCGCAGGCGGCGTAAATCCTAGCTCAAGGGAAATATTGCGGGCAGTTTCCCGTAAGGGGTCAACCAGCGTATCAATCCCCATCTGTTGCAGACGCGCCATCGACAGCGAAATGGAAACGGCATAGGCCACCCGGTGCTGAATATCAAACACCGGGGCAGAAATGCAGGAAACCCCCAACTCATTCTCTTCCCGGTCCATCGCTAACCCCTGGCGACGAATTTCCGCCAGTTCCTGTTGCATGGCGGGAAGCTCAACGATGGTGTTGTCGGTCAAAGGACAAATCGTGTTTTGATGGGTCCGCCAGTATTCTGCGGGGTAGTCCTCTGCGCCGTAGGCCATGAAAATCTTACCCATCGCCGAACTGTGCAAAGGCATATGCTGGCCGATGTAAGCGCGAGTACGCATCATGCCGGTAGTCGGTTCCAGCTTATAAATCAGAATCGCGTGATCATCTTCACGCGTTGAGAAGTTAACGGTCTCACCCACCGTCAGGTTCAACGCTTCAAGGTGCGGTGCCGCGACGTGCAACACATTCAACGACGAGAGCGCCTTCTGGCCGATAGCAATAAACTTGGTAGTCAGTCGATAACTGCCTGGCTGACGTGCAGGCACCACGTAACCACACCCGGCCAGCCCTTGCAACAAGCGATGGACGGTACTTTTATTCATGCCGGACAACTCGGCAATCCGCGCCAACGGGCATCCGTTGGGATAGTCGCTGAGTATTTCGATCAACTGTAAACCGCGAAACAGGCTTTGACTTCCCAGCGGCTTTTCCGCCTTCCCCTCGTCATCAATGCTTTGTTCATTTATCACGTCTGATCTTCCTCTCATTACGCCTGTCAGGACATCAACCTCTGCCAGGACAAAGACCATCATGAAACAGCATGTTATGCGATGCAATAGAGGAAATAGCTCACACTCCGCTACAGACAACAGCCGCAGGCATGAATCTACATAAAAAACTACAGTGTCGGAGCGCCCTGAGACCCCGTCTGCGCTGAAGACGTATGGTGCAAATGCACATCCATCTGTGGATACGGAATGCCGATACGGTGCTCATCCAATGCCCGTTTGAAGTTCTCCAACAGGTCCCAATACACAGCTGCCGCATCGCCATTACTGGTCCACACCCGTACCACAAAATTAAGCGAAGACGGCCCCATCTCATTGAGCCGAATAGTGACGCCGTTATCATGCAGGATACGGTTATCCGCCGCGACGATAGCGCCCAGCACATTTTTCACCACATCGATATCCGCGTCATAGGCCACGCCGACAATAATTTCAGTACGACGATTCGGCTCACGCGAACTGTTGATAATATTCCCTGCAATAATTTTGCCATTGGGCACCACGATGACTTTGCCGTCGGCCGTCAGCAGCGTGGTGGAAAAAATTTGCACCTGAGTCACCGTGCCCGCAATACCCCCCAAATCCACCGACTCACCGGTGCGAAAAGGCCGGAACATCACCAGCAGTACCCCAGCAGCAAAGTTCGACAGCGAACCTTGTAAAGCCAAACCAACCGCCAGACCGGCGGCACCCAATACCGCAATCACCGATGTGGTTTGTACACCCACCCGACTTAGCGCCGCTATCAGTGTGAAAGCAATAATGCCGTAGCGCACCAGTGCAGACAAAAAGTCAGCCACCGTGACGTCAATACCACGAGTGACCATCAGCCGGTTTAGCGTGTTCGCCATCATACGGGCAATCAGCATCCCAACAGACAAAATCACCAGGGAGGCGACGACATTCACGGCATACTGCAACAGAATATGTTGATTATTCACCAGCCAGCTCTGCAAGCGTCCCATGCTTTCAGCTACGTTGAGTTCTTCCATTTGTTCGCTCCTGTTAGCATCATTTGCATTATCGGTATGCAGATAAAATTAAGGCTCCCGTAGGAGCCTTAGTCAAATTATTACGTCGATAATTACAACCGGTTCAATCATCACAACCGGTTTGATAATTACAGCACGTCAACCGCGTTCAGTTCTTTAAACGCTTGTTCCAGACGCGCCACCATGGTCACCTGACCGGCACGCAGCCAAGCACGCGGGTCATAGTATTTCTTGTTCGGCTTGTCGTCGCCTTCCGGGTTACCCAGTTGACCCTGCAGATAGCCTTCGTTTTTCTTGTAGTAATTCAGGATGCCTTCCCAGGTCGCCCACTGGGTGTCGGTATCGATATTCATCTTCACCACACCGTAGCTGACTGCTTCGGCGATTTCTGCTGCGGAAGAACCGGAACCGCCGTGGAACACGAAGTCCAGGCTGTTGTGCGGCAGGTTGAATTTCTTGGAGACATATTCCTGAGAATTACGCAGGATTTTCGGCGTCAGTTGCACGTTACCCGGCTTGTACACGCCGTGTACGTTACCGAAAGAGGCCGCGATGGTGAAACGAGGGCTGATGGCGTTCAGTTTTTCGTAGGCATATGCCACATCTTCCGGCTGGGTATACAGCGCAGAGTTGTCCAGATGGCTATTGTCCACGCCGTCTTCTTCACCACCGGTGCAGCCCAGTTCGATTTCAAGCGTCATGTCCAGTTTGGCCATACGCGCCAGATACTTGCTGCAAATCTCGATGTTTTCTTCCAGCGATTCTTCCGACAGGTCGATCATGTGGGAAGAGAACAGCGGTTTACCGGTAGCGGCGTAGTGTTTCTCACCTGCATCAAGCAGACCGTCAAGCCATGGCAGCAGTTTCTTCGCGCAATGGTCGGTGTGCAAAATCACCGGAATACCATAGTGTTCTGCCATCTGGTGTACATGATGAGCGCCAGAAATCGCACCCAGAATTGCCGCCTGCTGACCTTCAGCTTTCAGGCCTTTACCGGCAGTAAATGCAGCACCGCCGTTGGAGAACTGAACGATTACCGGCGCGCGCACTTTGGCTGCGGCTTCAAGAACGGCGTTAATGGAGTCGGTACCGACACAGTTAACCGCCGGCAGTGCAAAGTTATTTTCTTTGGCAATGGCGAATACTTTCTGAACGTCATCACCAGTGATGACACCAGGTTTTACGAAATCAAAGATTTTAGACATGTCACGTGTCCTGTTTCGTTGGCCGTGGAGGGTTAGAGATTTGTCTGTTACTGCATTATCGTCGGCAATACCGTGACTGCCGACATGACTACCATTTGTTGCTGCTGGTATTGCTACCGGTAGCCCGGCTTTCACCGGGTTACCAGGAGGCGAGATATTCTCCCACCTCAAATGACTGACGAAAAACGCTTACTGACGAGCGCGTTCTTCCAGCATCACCACTGCCGGCAGTTTTTTGCCTTCCACAAACTCCAGGAAAGCGCCGCCGCCGGTAGAAATATAGGAGATCTTGTCGGCAATGCCGAACAGATCGATTGCCGCCAGCGTATCACCGCCGCCTGCGATGGAGAAAGCATCGCTGTTGGCGATAGCATTCGCCACAATCTCCGTCCCTTTACGGAAGTTCGGGAACTCAAATACACCAACCGGGCCGTTCCACAGAATCGTCTTGGCGTTTTTCAGGATATCAGCCAGACGTTCGGCAGAAACGTCACCCAGGTCCAGAATCTGTTCATCATCTTTAATGGCGGCCACGGATTTCAATGTCGCGCTGGCAGTTTCGGAGAATTCTGTTGCAACACGGACATCGCTCGGTACCGGAATATCACAGGTTTCCAGCAGTTTTTTCGCTTCTGGAATCAGTTCCGCTTCGTACAGTGATTTACCGACGTTATGGCCTTGGGCAGCAACGAAGGTATTGGCGATACCGCCACCAACGATCAGTTGGTCAGCAATTTTAGACAGTGAATCCAGCACCGTCAGTTTGGTAGACACTTTGGAACCACCGACGATGGCCACCATCGGGCGAGCCGGGTTACCCAGTGCTTTACCCAACGCTTCCAGTTCATTGGACAGCAGCGGGCCAGCACAGGCGATCGGTGAGAATTTGCCAACACCGTGAGTTGACGCCTGCGCGCGGTGTGCGGTACCGAACGCATCCATCACAAACACGTCGCACAGCGCGGCGTATTTTTTGGACAGCACTTCGTCGTCTTTCTTCTCGCCCTTGTTGAAGCGGACGTTTTCCAGTACGACCAGTTCACCTTCGGCCACATCAACGCCGTCCAGGTAATCTTTCGCCAGACGCACCGGTGCAGACAGATGGTCTTTCAGGTAGTTTACTACCGGCAGCAGGGAGAATTCTTCGTTGTACTCGCCTTCGGTCGGGCGGCCCAGATGGGATGTCACCATCACGCGGGCACCCTGCTTCAGGGCGATTTCAATGGTCGGCAGGGATGCGCGGATGCGGGCGTCAGACGTCACTTTGCCATCTTTAACCGGCACGTTCAGATCCGCACGGATCAGCACGCGTTTGCCAGCCAAATCCAGGTCGGTCATCTTAATTACAGCCATGGTGAATCCTCTTGTTGATTCTCTTTAAAGTTGCTTGAGTGAGGTGTCGGTTTCCCGGCACCGCCTATCAGAAACCGCAGGCCGCCATCGCCCATGTTGTATCCAACATCCGATTGGCAAAGCCCCATTCGTTATCGCACCAGACCAGCGTCTTGATCAGATGCCCTCCGCTGACCCGGGTTTGCGTCCCATCCACTATCGCGCTGTGCGGGTCGTGGTTGAAGTCCACTGAGACCAACGGCAAATCGGTATAATCAACTATACCACGAAATGTATTCTGCGCTGACTGGCGAAACAGCGTATTGATTTCACTTACGTTTACCGCGTTTTTCACGCTGACGCTGAGATCAATGGCCGTGACATTGATAGTTGGCACCCGCACCGAAATCGCCTCAAAACGGTCTTCGAATTTCGGAAAGAAACGGGTAATCCCCACCGCCAGTTTGGTGTCCACCGGGATGATCGATTGACTGGCAGCACGGGTACGCCGCAGGTCATGGTGATACGCATCGATCACCGGTTGGTCGTTCATCGACGCATGGATCGTCGTCACGGTACCGCTCTCGATGCCATACGCATCGTCCAGCAGTTTAATAATCGGAATAATACAGTTGGTGGTGCAGGAGGCATTGGATACCAGACGGTGAGCCGAGTGTAGATCCTGATGATTAACGCCATACACAATGGTGGCATCAAGATCTGGCGCACCGGGGTGGGAGAACAGCACTTTTTTCGCACCTGCCGCCAGATGGGCTTCACCATCGGCACGGCTACCGTACACACCGCTGCAATCCAGCACGATATCAACACCCAACTCGCCCCACGGCAGAGAACGAAGATCCGGCTCATGCAACAGGCGAATAGTGTCATCCCCTACCAATAAGCGATCGCACTCCTGACGGACATCCCACGAAAAACGGCCATGACTGCTATCGTACTTGAGCAGATGGGCAATCCCTTCGGCATTGGCCAGCTCATTAATCGCCACCACCGTGATTTCGGCTCGCCGACCGGATTCATACAACGCACGCAGAACGCTGCGACCTATACGACCAAAGCCATTTATCGCAATACGGATTGTCATGAAATTCCCTGTGTAGTGATAAAAGCATTGCGCGTTATAGGATAATCAGTACGCCACCAGGAATAAACCGCTTGTTGCACAGGACGTATCACCACGTAAAACCGCTGTATAACCTTGTTGCCAAACGCTGTCACACCAAAAACTGAAACGCTTCAGCTAGCATAAACGAATTGCCTGGCAAAAGAAATATGGCGGCAGGGCGGATACCAGAAGAGTGATCGGCGTCAAATAATTACCGCACAGTTTGTTCAACCCAAGTGTTAACCCCAGACTAGCAGGATCAAAAAAGGCCGGGAAACCATCCCGGCCTTACAAGAACTGCTAACTGCAGAACAGCGTTATTTCAGCAGCGCTTTCGCCTTCGCCACCACGTTATCGGTAGTGAAGCCAAAGACGTCGAACAGTTTTTCTGCTGGTGCGGATTCACCAAAGCTTTCCATACCGACAATCGCGCCATTGAGGCCAACATACTTGTACCAGTAGTCAGCGATACCGGCTTCGATCGCCACACGGGCGCTCACAGCTGACGGCAGCACCGCTTCACGATAGGCAGCATCCTGTTTGTCGAATGCATCGGTAGACGGCATGGATACCACGCGCGCTTTAACGCCTTCTTCGCTCAGTTTCTGCCAGGCAGCAACCGCCAGTTCGACTTCAGAACCGGTAGCGATAAGAATCAGCTGCGGCTGGCCGCCGCTGTCTTTCAGCACGTAAGCCCCTTTAGCGACATCAGCCAACTGCTGAGCAGTGCGTTCCTGCTGCGCCAGATTCTGACGAGACAGAATCAACGCTGTCGGGCCGTCTTTACGCTCAATGGCGTATTTCCAGGCTACCGCGGTTTCAACCTGATCCGCCGGGCGCCAGGTACTCATGTTTGGCGTCACACGCAGGCTGGCCAGTTGCTCTACCGGCTGATGGGTCGGGCCATCTTCGCCCAGACCGATGGAGTCATGGGTGTAGACATAGATGCTGCGCACTTTCATCAGTGCTGCCATACGCACCGCATTACGGGCGTATTCCACAAACATCAGGAACGTTGCGGTGTACGGTACAAAACCGCCGTGCAGCGAAATACCGTTGGCAATGGCAGTCATGCCAAATTCACGTACCCCGTAGTGGATGTAGTTACCTGCCGGGTCTTCATTCAGCGCTTTAGAACCAGACCAAATCGTCAGGTTGCTCGGTGCCAGGTCGGCAGAACCACCCAGGAATTCTGGCAGCAGCTTGCCATAGGCTTCCAGCGCATTCTGCGAAGCTTTACGGCTGGCGATCTTGGCCGGGTTAGCCTGCAGTTGTTCGACAACTTTAGTCGACTCGGCCTGCCAGTTAGCCGGCAGTTCGCCGTTCACGCGACGAGTGAATTCAGCAGCCAGTTCCGGATAAGCGCTGGCATAGGCATTGAACGCCTGCTGCCAGGCAGCCTCTTTGCTCTCACCGGCTTTGCGAGCATCCCAGGCGGCATAGATATCAGCCGGGATTTCAAACGGACCGTATTTCCAGCCCAGTTGCTCACGGGTCGCAGCGACTTCAGCATCACCCAACGGTGCGCCGTGGGAATCATGGGTACCGGCTTTGTTCGGAGAACCGAAACCAATCACGGTTTTGCACAGCAGCAGCGACGGTTTGTCGGTGACGCTCTGCGCTTCTTTGATAGCACGCTGGATGGCATCAGCATCATGACCGTCAATACCACGAACCACATGCCAGCCATAGGATTCAAAGCGAGCAGCGGTATCATCCGTGAACCAGCCTTCGATATGGCCGTCGATGGAAATACCGTTGTCATCGTAGAACGCAACCAGTTTACCCAGCTTCAGGGTACCCGCCAATGAACAGACCTCATGTGAGATCCCTTCCATCATGCAACCATCACCCAGGAAGACATAGGTGTGATGGTCAACGATGTCATGGCCCGGACGGTTGAACTGTGCAGCCAGCGTACGTTCGGCAATCGCCATACCGACTGCGTTAGCGATACCCTGCCCCAACGGCCCAGTGGTGGTTTCCACGCCCGGTGTATAACCCACTTCCGGGTGACCCGGCGTTCTGGAATGCAACTGGCGGAAGTTTTTCAGTTCTTCAATCGGCAAATCATAACCCGTCAGATGCAACAGGCTGTAGATCAGCATGGAGGCATGACCGTTGGACAGCACGAAGCGATCGCGGTTAGCCCAGTGCGGGTTGGCCGGGTTATGGTTCAGATGGTCACGCCACAGGACTTCAGCGATATCAGCCATACCCATTGGTGCGCCGGGATGACCTGATTTGGCCTTCTGCACGCCATCCATACTCAACGCACGGATAGCATTGGCAAGTTCTTTACGAGAGGACATGCTTTACTCCAGATCGGATTGAACAGTTGCCTGTCGAACATAAAACATATGAATCAATGTGTTAGCTCAAAAAGGCAAAGAAAAGATATTCACAAATGTACATGAAAACCCAGCCGATTGCACATGGAACAGCAAGCGGAAAAGACGCACGAATCTGCTGACATGCAGACCGTATAGCAGGCTTTCCTTTTCATCGGGGCGGTTTTATCTGCCTTAGCTCACACGATGTAGCAGCTTTACCTGTTTACGCCCGCCCGTTTTCGCCACCATAACACCACCGAGATGCCATCTGCACGGCCTTCTTTGAAGAGGCACCGATAAAAAAGGCATCCGGTCAGGATGCCTTTGTAACGTGGCTCATTAGCGAAAAATATCCACGACGGTAAGTCAGTACTGATTAATGCGCGGCAGCCTCATGCCCATGCAAACGGTGACGGGTCACCATCCCTAACAGGAAGCACATGACGAATACCACAAAATAGAGCGCGTTCGCGGTCACCAGCGCAGCATGTACGCCAAAGTGCTGCACGATCGGCCCAGTGACGATAAAGGTCAGCATGGTTCCCACCGTTCCGCAGGTCAGAATGAAGTTGACCAGTTTCGGCGACGGCACCTTGGTCTGCTGGGAGCCCAGAGTAATCAGCGTGGTATAGATAGCGCTGGAAATGAAGCCCAGGCCAAAAATGAAGTATTTCAGCAGATGAGGCTGATCGCTGCTGACAAACAGGTACATCGCACCGGTAGCCAGCACAGCCAGCACAGTCACTACGCGCTGCAAGTCAAAGAACTTAAGCACAACGCTGAACACCCACATACCAATCATGTACGACGTCCAGAAGCTACTGACCAGTTCCCCGGCATCACCAATGCTCATACCAAAGGATTTGGTCACGTATTCCGGCACCCACTGAATAAACGCCAGTTGCCCCAGGATATAGCACAGCGCCGCGATAGACAGGAATACCACGCCCATGCCCCATTTTTCCGCCTCAACAGGCGCGCTCTGGGTGTTGGCTTTTTCCGTACCGATAGCAGGAAAATCAGACAACAGCGTCAGAACCAGAATCGCCACGTACAACAGCCCGATACAGGCATAAATCCAGTACCAGCCGAAATGACGGGATAACAACGCCGCCGCCACAATCGGGAAAATCATACCGGCCATACTGAAAAAGGAATCGGTAAATAGCAAGCGGGCACCACGCTGACGCCCGGAGTAGAGCTGGGTAATCAGAAAGGTGCCGATCGACATGGTGATGCCGCTGACCACACCCAGCGTAAACATACAGGCAGAAAACACCGCCAGCGATTTACCCACGAACAACCCGATGACCGACAGGACAATCAGTATAAAACCGAAGACCAGCTGTTTCTTCAGCGGGAAAATATCCATCAGCCAGACATTCAGGAAAATGGACAGCAAAATACCGGCATTCAGAAACGTAAAGGTATTACTCATATTGGCTATCGGGACATTGAAGTACTGGGCGATATCGCCCATGACCATGCCCGTGACGATAACCAGCGCACCGGTCAGCGCATAAGAAAAGCAGCTGGTAAAAAATAACCGCTGACGATTGAGATCAGACATATATCCTTCCTGTCATCAAATAGGAAAAGCGCAGGCGATACCCGATTCGGGTATCGACGTTGCGCCACAACGTTGTCATCAAAGTGTTGCCAGGCCGCACACACAAAACGGCATGCTAACCGGAAAGCGTCATTCGCCTTACTACACGCCGTACTACACACAACCAGACGTGCGATTTAATAAAAAACTGACGTACGGTGTAATAAACACAGACATACCACACCGCACTCAGTATGGCTGCCACGCCCGAAAAAGAAAAAGGTTGAGTGCTTATTGGCACTCAACCTTTTCTGGCGAGAGATTACTCGTCTTCCAGATAAGTATAACCGTATAACCCGGTTTCAAACTCATCAAGGAACTGTGCCTGCAATTCCGGCGCCAGATTGGCTCCCTTTACCTGATCGCGGAAGCGAGACATCAGCACATCCGGGTCAAGCTGCACATATTCCAGCATATCGGCCACGGTGTTGCCTTCATCCGACTCTTCCAGCTCAACCGTCCCATCCTGGAATACAAACACATCCACAGTCGACGTATCACCAAACAGGTTGTGCATATTGCCGAGGATTTCCTGATACGCCCCCACCATGAAAAATCCCAGCAACGGTGGGTTTTCTGGGTCATAAGGCGGCATCGGCATCGTTGTGGCAACGCCATCGCCATCCACATAGTGATCGATAGTACCGTCAGAATCGCAGGTGATATCAAGCAGTACCGCGCGACGCTGCGGCGGCTTGTCCAGCCCTTCGAGCGGTAACACCGGGAATAACTGATCGATCCCCCAGGCATCTGGCATCGACTGGAACAGCGAGAAGTTGACATACAGCTTATCCGCCATACGTTCCTGCAGTTCGTCAATAATCGGCCGGTGCGCGCGGTTACTCGGGTCAAGCTGCTGCTGAAGGCGCTGGCAGATATTCAGATAGAGCTGTTCCGCCTGTGCACGCTGGGTCAAATCCAGCATACCGTGGGTGTACTGGGTGTGGACATCATTCAGGTCCATCTGGCTGTCGTGCAGCCATTCACGCAGCGAACGGCGGTTGCCCGGCTCCTGAATTTCCTGCCAGGTGCTCCACAAACTTTCCAGCGCACGCGGCGCGTCTTCATCCGGTGCCGTCGGCTCGCTAAATTCGTTACGCTCTACCCCGATGATATTGGATACCAACACGGTGTGATGCGCGGTCACCGCACGCCCGGACTCGGTTATCACCATCGGATGCGGCAAGCCATATTCATTACAGGCGTCGCCAATTCCCCAAATAACGTTGTTGGCGTATTCGTTCAAGCCGTAATTGACCGAACAGTCGGACTGCGAACGGGTGCCTTCGTAATCGACGCCCAATCCACCACCGACGTCAAAACACTGAATATTGACGCCCAGTTTATGCAGTTCAACGTAAAAGCGCGCCGATTCACGCACGCCAGTGGCGATATCACGAATGTTCGCCAGTTGTGAACCCAGGTGGAAGTGCAGCAGTTGCAGGCTATCGAGACGGTTGGCGTTGCGCAGCAGTTCCACCAGTTGCAGTACCTGTGTCGCGGCCAGGCCGAACTTGGACTTTTCACCACCGCTCGACTGCCATTTGCCGGAGCCCTGCGATGCCAGACGCGCACGCACGCCCAAACGCGGTACCACGTTCAGACGCTCGGCCTCTTCCAGCACCAGCTTGATTTCCGACATCTTTTCAATGACCAGATAGACCTTGTGACCCAGTTTTTCGCCGATCAAGGCCAGCCGGATATACTCACGGTCTTTATAACCGTTACAGACGATAACGGTACGGGTCATACCCGCATGGCCCAATACCGCCATCAATTCCGCTTTGGAGCCCGCTTCCAACCCCAACGGCTCACCGGAATTGATCAGGGATTCAATGACGCGGCGATGCTGGTTAACTTTGATGGGATAAACCAGAAAATAGCCGCCTTCATAACCGAAAGACTCACGCGCGCGTTTGAACGCGGCATTAATAGAACGCAGGCGGTGTTGCAAAATCTGCGGGAAGCAGAACAGCGCAGGCAGACGCTGATTATCCTGCTGGCGGGTTTTTACCAGTTTGGCCAGGTCGACACGCGCCTCTGGCACGTCCGGATCCGGGCACACGCTGATGTGACCCAGCTCGTTGACGTCATAATAATTATTGCCCCACCAGGCAATATTATACGTTCTCAGCATCTCGCTGGCGTCGCGGTCATTCATGGCTACCTCCTGCATGGAGCGCAGATGATCGTGTTTACCCGCCGCTGACGAGTACGGTTGAATCATATCGTCAGACATGGCGATCCCCTTCTTCCACTTTTAGATGAATAATCACATTTTTTCCCGCAACAAATACCGGCGACATAGCAAAAGCGTGCATCGCTGGCAGTGAAAAAACCGACGGGCAGTAGTATGCCGTCGTTTTATGACTCTTATTAGTGTAAAACACGATGTCAGACTCCGAGATTCGGGTCGGTGAAAACCAGGGAAAACACCGCCAGGAAGAACGCACATGCATTCACTGGCGCGGAGAAAAAAGCAGGTTAGCCAGCTCGGGAGTCCTGCGTTGCGCTGCGGGACAGGCAACTTCGGGCAAATGGCGGAAAGGATTGAGTCAGTGACGCAGTGGCGTCAGAAGAAAAGCGCGGCAGGCGCAACTCACTCAATAAACAACGGATCATTAATCCTATCACCTCCACGCTCGCCGCAGATGATGCGGTCAGGCTATCACGACAACCATCAGGAAAACGGTCAAACAGTATCGGCAAGCGTCTTGTCGCAGCACTCGCCGGTCTCTCAGGACAAGCGTCGCGCCACATTTTGAGGCCCCCGAATGACGGACAACAAAACCGCCCGCCGTTTATACCTATCCATCCCCGGAAAAGCAAAATGAAAATGGTAAAAAAACCTATCATGTTGGCAAAAACTGCCGATGAACATTGTCAGTCCATCCCCGCGGCATAAAAACTGCTGGCATGGGGCTATCGTGTGGCCTAGAATAGCCATCCAGATGTTAATCCATCTATACTGATTAACTGAATTATTGATTAACGGCTTTAGCTTATAAGGTAAAGAAACTCATGGCTAAACACCTTTTTACGTCCGAGTCGGTCTCCGAAGGACATCCTGATAAAATTGCTGACCAGATTTCCGACGCCGTCCTTGACGCGATTCTGGAGCAGGACCCCAAAGCGCGAGTCGCCTGCGAAACTTACGTAAAAACCGGTATGGTGTTAGTTGGTGGTGAAATCACTACCAGCGCCTGGGTGGATATCGAAGAAATCACACGTCGTACCGTCCGCGACATTGGCTACGTCAACTCAGAAATGGGCTTTGACGCCAACTCTTGCGCGGTACTGAGCGCCATCGGCAAGCAGTCTCCGGACATCAACCAGGGCGTTGACCGTAAAGACCCGCTGGAGCAAGGCGCGGGTGACCAGGGCCTGATGTTCGGCTACGCCACCAACGAAACCGACGTGCTGATGCCAGCACCGATCACCTATGCACACCGTCTGGTACAGCGTCAGTCTGAAGTGCGCAAAAACGGCACCCTGCCGTGGCTGCGTCCCGATGCCAAGAGCCAGGTGACCTTTGCTTACGACAACGGCAAAATCGTTGGTATCGACGCGGTTGTATTGTCTACCCAGCATTCAGAATCCATCGGGCAGAAAGACCTGCAGGAAGCGGTGATGGAAGAGATCATCAAGCCGGTTCTGCCGTCTGAATGGCTCTCTGCCAATACCAAATACTTCATCAACCCGACTGGCCGTTTTGTTATCGGTGGCCCAATGGGTGACTGCGGTCTGACTGGTCGTAAAATCATCGTTGATACTTACGGCGGTGCCGCACGCCACGGTGGTGGTGCATTCTCCGGTAAGGATCCGTCCAAAGTGGACCGCTCCGCTGCCTACGCCGCCCGTTATGTCGCGAAAAACATCGTAGCCGCCGGTCTGGCAGATCGTTGTGAGATCCAGGTGTCATACGCTATCGGCGTTGCAGAACCGACCTCTATCATGGTGGAAACCTTCGGTACGGAGAAAGTCTCCAGCGATCGCCTGGTTGATCTGGTTCGTCAGTTCTTCGACCTGCGCCCTTACGGTTTGATTCAGATGCTGGACTTGCTGCATCCGATCTACCAGAAGACCGCAGCTTACGGTCACTTCGGTCGTGAAGAATTCCCGTGGGAAAAAACCGACGTGGCAGAAAAACTGCGCGATGCCGCAGGCCTGAAATAATCCGATTTTCTGACATGCCAACGGCGAAGCTCTGCTTCGCCGTTTTTTATTGCCGAAGCCTGTGGGCATGATTATGTCTGAAGTCATGATTGTGTCTGCAGCCATGATTGCATCCGGTTCGCCCAGCCCGTAAGCTGCCAGTATGAACACACCACGTCTTCCTATCGCCCTGCAACAAGCGGTCATGCGCTGTCTGCGAGAAAAACTTCAGCAGGCCAATACCGTATTAGGCAGCGATTATCCTGAACCGGTCATCAACTACCAGCAACGCGGTTCCACAGCGGGCAGCGCCTGGCTCAAAGAGTGGGAAATCCGCCTCAACCCTGTGTTATTACTGGAAAACCAGCAGCCGTTTATTGACGAAGTCGTGCCGCACGAACTGGCGCACCTGCTGGTCTATGCCCGTTTTGGTAAAACCGCGCCACACGGTCAGCAATGGCGCTGGATGATGGAAAGCGTGTT
This sequence comes from Dickeya zeae NCPPB 2538, assembly GCF_000406165.1. Taxonomy (NCBI): domain Bacteria; kingdom Pseudomonadati; phylum Pseudomonadota; class Gammaproteobacteria; order Enterobacterales; family Pectobacteriaceae; genus Dickeya; species Dickeya zeae. Next base: position 3,898,115 of record NZ_CM001977.1, read on the forward strand.
GAACGTCCCCGCCCGTCGTACCCATCAGTTTGCGACAGCATCAGTCCAGGGGAAAACCTTCCCTTATGAATGCGCCTGTCGCCACCATGAACTCACTGTGCGTCGGCATAACCGGGTACTCAAGGGCGAATCAGAATACCGGTGTCGCTCTTGCGGCGAACGGTTACGCGCTCTTGTAACAAAACCTGCTTAAACAAAAATAGCTGGCATTTAATACTGTATTTTTTGAGTTTGCCTGTACGGTCTTCCTCAGGTACGCTGCCCGTTTTTACCCCTGCAGGTGACGTTGGAATATGCTTCGCAATATTGTCATTTTCGCGGTGTTGGGCGCAGGCCTGACAACGCTGGCCGTAGCCGGTCAGAACATCAATAATTTCACGCAAGCCAAAGCCGCCGCCGTGAAAATCCATCAGGATGCCCCCGGTACCTTCTACTGCGGCTGTACCATTAACTGGCAGGGTAAAAAAGGGACGCCGGACCTGGCCTCCTGCGGCTATCAGGTTCGCAAAGACGCCAACCGCGCTCATCGTATTGAGTGGGAACACGTCGTGCCTGCATGGCAATTTGGGAATCAGCGCCAGTGCTGGCAAGACGGTGGACGCAAGAACTGTACCAAAGACGATGTTTACCGCCAGATGGAAACCGATCTGCACAACCTGCAACCGTCAATTGGTGAAGTGAACGGCGATCGCGGCAACTTCATGTACAGCCAGTGGAATGGTGGTGAGCGTCAATATGGCCAGTGCGAGATGAAGATTGATTTTAAAAACCAACTGGCAGAACCGCCCGAACGAGCACGCGGTGCTATCGCCCGCACCTACTTCTATATGCGTGATCGCTACCATCTGAACCTGTCCCGCCAGCAGACCCAACTGTTTGATGTCTGGAGCAAACAATACCCGGTCACCGCATGGGAATGTACCCGTGAAAAACGTATCGCAGCGATACAAGGCAACCATAACCCCTATGTGCAAGAGGCTTGCCAGCCCTGATACTGCTCCCTACTATAACGGCTTGTCTCTTATAATAAGCGCCGCCGTCGCCACCGTTGCTATAACGGTGGCCGGGGTCTGTCAGGCTTTGCCCCTTCGATTAACTACCACCTAAGGCCAGATTATTCATGCGAATACCGCGCATTTTTCATCCCGATACGCTTGCCCCACAAGGGGGAGAAACCGATCTGAGCGAAGACGCCGCCAACCATGTAGGCCGAGTACTTCGCATGAGCGCCGGGCAGGCGCTGCAACTGTTTGACGGCAGTAATCAGGTTTTCGAGGCCGAGATTGTGCAGGCCGGGAAAAAAAACGTGCGGGTCCGTTATGCCGCCGGTCAAACGGAAGACCGGGAGTCGCCCTTGCACCTGCATTTGGGCCAGGTGATGTCACGTGGCGAAAAAATGGAATTCACTATCCAAAAATCCATCGAGCTGGGTGTTAATATCATCACTCCGCTGCTATCCGAACGTTGCGGCGTCAAACTGGATGGTGAACGGCTGGAGAAGAAAATCGCGCAGTGGCAAAAAATCGCCATTGCGGCCTGCGAACAGTGCGGCAGAAACCGGATACCGGATATTCGTCCAGTCCAGACGTTGGAAAGCTGGTGCGCGGAATCGGACAATGGGTTAAAACTGAACCTGCATCCGCGGGCGTCGCAACACATCAATACATTGCCGTTGCCGCTATCACGCATCCGGTTGTTGATTGGCCCGGAAGGCGGATTATCAGCAGACGAAATCGCCATGACCGCAACCCAGGGATTTACTGATATCCTGCTGGGGCCTCGCGTTCTGCGTACAGAAACCACCGCGCTCACCGCAATCACCGCGCTTCAGGTGCGATTCGGCGATTTGGGGTAAAGGAGAGAATAATGAGAAAACTCGGTATCGTGATGGACCCGATTTCGTCCATCAATATCAAGAAAGACACCAGCTTTGCGATGTTGCAGGAAGCCCAGCGTCGTGGCTGGGAACTGCACTATATGGAAATGGGCGACCTCTACCTGCACGCAGGTGAAGCCCGGGCCACCACCCGCACGCTGAGCGTTCAATACGATTACAACCATTGGTATGACTTCGGTGCGACGCAGGACATCGCTCTGCATGAATTAGATGTGGTGTTGATGCGCAAAGACCCGCCATTTGACACTGAATTCATCTACGCCACCTATATTCTGGAGCGGGCGGAAGAGAAAGGGACGCTCATCGTTAACAAACCGCAAAGCCTGCGCGATTGTAACGAGAAACTGTTCACCGCCTGGTTCCCGCAGTTAACGCCAGATACGCTGGTTACCCGCAATGCCGATCGGCTGCGTGCGTTCCATCAGCACCACAGCGACGTCATCTTAAAACCACTCGATGGCATGGGCGGCGCGTCGATTTTCCGCCTGAAGCCGGAGGATGCTAACGTATCGGTCATTATCGAAACTCTGACCGAACACGGTAGCCGTTACTGCATGGCGCAAAACTACCTGCCTGCCATTAAAGACGGCGATAAACGCGTACTGGTGGTCGATGGCGAACCGGTGCCTTACTGCCTGGCACGCATTCCGAAAAGCGGTGAAACCCGTGGGAATCTGGCTGCGGGTGGCCGGGGCGAAGCCCGCCCGCTCAGCGAAAGCGACTGGCAGATTGCCCGTACCGTCGCACCGGTACTGAAACAGAAAGGCTTGATCTTCGTCGGGCTGGATATCATTGGCGATCGCCTGACCGAAATTAACGTCACCAGCCCAACCTGTGTGCGTGAAATCGAAGCCGCCTATCCGGATGTCTCTATTACTGGCATGCTGATGGACGCGATTGACCGCAGGCTGGCTCAGCGTTAACGATACACGGACCGTATCCCGGTCGGTGATGTAGAGCTCCACCCGGTTCGCTGCCTGGCGGCGAACCGGAAACATTCACTCCGACAGAGAAGCGATAATAAAGACGATGAATTTACAGCACCATTTTCTGATTGCGATGCCCTCTCTGCAGGACTCGGTGTTCAGGCGGACGGTGATTTATATCTGCGAACACAATGAAGACGGCGCCATGGGTCTTATCATCAACAAACCAATGGAACAGTTCACCGTCGAGAACATCCTCAAAAAGCTGAAGATTACGCCGGATCGCCGTGATACCGCCATTCGCCTCGACAAGCCGGTGTTTTCCGGTGGCCCGCTGGCGGACGATCGCGGCTTTATCCTGCATACCCCTTGTCCAGGTTTTGCCTCCAGCATCAGTATTTCCGACGAAACCATGATCACCACGTCAAAAGATGTGCTGGAAACGTTGGGGACGCCGGAGCAACCGCGCAATACACTGGTTGCGTTGGGTTACTCGGCCTGGGAAGGGGGCCAATTGGAGAGCGAACTGCTGGAAAACGCCTGGCTGACCGTGCCAGCGGACCACCACCTGTTATTCCATACACCGATTGCTGAGCGCTGGCGCGCTGCTGCCAAAAAACTGGGTGTGGATATTCATAATATCGCAGCCGAAGCGGGGCATGCCTGATGGGAAACCGAACCTTACTGGCCTTCGACTTCGGCACCCGCAGTATTGGCGTTGCTATCGGCCAGGAAATCACTGGGACAGCCCGCCCGTTGACATCACTGAAAGCGCAGGATGGCATACCCGACTGGCAGAAAGTAGAGAAACTGCTCAACGAGTGGCAGCCCGCATTAGTCATCGTCGGCCTTCCGCTGAATATGGATGGTACCGAACAACCGCTGACCGCACGGGCTCGTAAATTTGCCCAGCGCCTGCATGGCCGTTTCGGCGTCATCGTTGAGTTGCATGATGAGCGGCTCAGTACCGTGGAAGCACGTGCAGATCTGTTCGAACGCGGTGGATTCCGGGCGCTTGATAAAGGCAGCGTCGATGCGGCCTCCGCGGTGATTATTCTGGAAAGTTGGTTCGAGCAGCAATTTACCCAACCGCAGTAAACCTGACCCGGCAAGCCACGTCGTCCTCACCTTTGTTATCAAGATTTTTCTTACTGGTATAAACAATTCAGGCCCGCCAAAGCGAGCCTGAGTGAAATATGTCGTGCACAACAACTGACGTAGATTACTCGTCTGGGTAATCGCGCAGGAACCCTTCCAGGTCTTCCACCATTGAGGTGTTGCCGACAAAGAACGGCGCACGCTGATGCAATTTCTGCGGGACAAGATCCAGAATGCGGTTTTTACCATCACTGGCTTTACCACCTGCCTGCTCGGCCAAAAACGCCATCGGATTACATTCGTACAGCAAGCGCAGTTTCCCTTCCGGGTAGCTGGCGGTACTGGGGTAGAGGTAGATGCCGCCCTTCAACAGGTTACGGTGGAAATCCGCCACCAGCGAACCGATATAACGAGTGGTATACGGGCGCTGTGTCGCCTCGTCCTGTTCCTGACAGTACTTGATGTACTTCTTCACGCCTTGCGGGAATTTGATGTAGTTCCCTTCGTTGATGGAGTACATATTGCCTTTCTCCGGGAAACGCACGCGTTCGTGAGACAGGCAGAACACCCCCAGCGATGGGTCATAGGTAAAGGCATGCACGCCATGACCGGTGGTGTACACCAGCATGGTAGAAGACCCGTAAACGATATAACCCGCGGCAACCTGCTTGTGACCAGGCTGGAGGAAATCCTCCTCGCGCACCGGCATTCCCAGCGGAGTAATACGACGGTAAATGGAGAAAATGGTTCCGACAGAGACATTCACGTCAATATTGGAAGAGCCGTCCAGCGGGTCCATCAATACCACGTATTTGGCATTTTCAGCGCGCTCACCGTCGAAGATAACGATTTCGTCTTCTTCTTCGGAAGCAATCCCTGCCACCTCGCCACGGGCTTTTAGCGCCGCTTTCAGCTTTTCATTGGCGTACAGATCGAGTTTCATCTGTACTTCGCCCTGAACGTTGGATACGCCGCTGGTGCCCAGAATATCCACCAGACCGGCTTTGTTAATGTCACGGTGAATAATCTTCGCACCCAGTTTGATGGCAGAAAGCAGGGCCGTCAGCTCACCAGTGGCGTGAGAGAAATCGTGCTGTTTTTCGACGATAAATTCGCCTAACGTTTTCATAACACTATTCCAGAATCTACGAATGAAAAGCGGTTTTATTTTTGTACCGCCAGCGTTTGCGTCTGCAGTGTAGCCCAAAGAGAAAGCGAGTACCTAGCAAATCCATTTCTTATGACGTATTCCAGGCGTTAGAATGGACGGCAGACTCTCTGAATATAGATGGAAAATGTATGCGTATTCATATTTTAGGAATCTGTGGCACCTTCATGGGAGGACTGGCGTTGCTGGCCCGATCACAAGGACATCAGGTAACCGGTTCGGATGCTAACGTCTATCCGCCAATGAGTACCTTACTGGAAGAGCAAGGGATTACCCTTATCCAGGGTTACGACCCCGCACAGTTGGATCCGGCACCGGATCTGGTCATCATTGGCAATGCCATGACCCGTGGCAACCCCTGCGTTGAGGCGGTACTGGAACAAAATATCCCGTATATGTCCGGCCCGCAATGGCTGCATGACCATGTTCTGCGCGAGCGCTGGGTCATCGCTGTTGCCGGGACCCACGGCAAAACCACCACTGCCGGTATGGTGACCTGGATTCTGGAAGATTGCGGCTATCAGCCGGGATTCGTCATCGGCGGCGTACCGGGTAACTTCACCGTTTCCGCCCGTCTGGGCGACAGCCCATTCTTCGTGGTAGAAGCCGACGAGTACGACTGTGCCTTCTTCGACAAGCGTTCCAAGTTCGTTCACTACAGCCCGCGGACACTCATTCTGAATAATCTGGAATTTGACCACGCCGATATCTTTGACGACCTCAAAGCCATTCAGAAGCAGTTCCACCATCTGGTACGTCTGGTGCCGGGGAAAGGTCGTATCATCGTTCCATCGCATGACCTGCACCTGAAGCAGGTAATGGGCATGGGATGCTGGAGCGAACAAGAACTGGTGGGTGAAGAAGGGATCTGGAAGGCGAAAAAAGTCACCACCGACGCCAGCGTGTTTCAGGTATACCTCGACGATCAACTGGTTGGGGAAGTCACCTGGAATCTGGTGGGTGAGCACAACATGCATAACGGCCTGATGGCTATCGCGGCAGCGCGTCATGTCGGTGTCACACCAGCAGAAGCCTGCCGGGCGCTGGGTGGTTTTATTAATGCCCGCCGTCGTCTGGAACTGCGCGGTACCGCGCACGGCGTGTCGGTGTATGACGATTTTGCCCACCATCCGACAGCCATTCTGGCAACACTGGCTGCGCTGCGCAGCAAAGTGGGTGGGACCGCACGCATTCTCGCCGTGCTGGAACCCCGCTCCAACACCATGAAGATGGGTCATTGCAAAAACGAGTTAGCTCCTTCTCTGGGGCGTGCTGATGGTGTATTCCTGTTCCAGCCCCAACATATCCCCTGGCAGGTCTCTGAAGTAGCTGACGCCTGTGTTCAGCCAGCCTACTGGAGCGCCGATATCGATACGCTGGTGGAGATGGTCAGTAAAGTCGCTCAGCCGGGCGATCATATTCTGGTGATGAGCAACGGTGGTTTCGGCAATATTCACAACAAACTGCTGGATGCCCTGAATACCAAAGCTCAGGCGACGCACAACGAAGATTGACTGAGACTGCCACGATACGATGCCTGCTCGCCGACAACCCGCTTGTCGGCGAGCAGACAAGAGTGGAAAGGTAAAGACAGATATTAAAAGGCAAAAAGCAAAAAGGACGGGCTAAGCCCGTCCTTTTTCATGCAGCAACCACTGACATTATGCGTCGAAAGGATCGCGCAGAATCATGGTTTCTTCACGGTCTGGCCCCGTGGAAATGATATCCACCGGTACACCCGTTACTTCTTCGATACGCTTAATGTAGTTCAGCGCTGCCTGCGGCAATTTGCTGCGCTCTTTCACACCGAAGGTGCTTTCAGACCAGCCCGGCAATGATTCATAAATCGGCTCGATACCTTCCCAGCCGTCTGCAGCCAACGGAGTGACATCCACATTGCTGCCATCAGGCATACGGTAACCGACGCAGATTTTCACTTCACTCAGACCATCCAGCACATCCAGTTTGGTCAGGCAGAAACCGGACAGGGAGTTAATCTGCACCGCACGGCGTACCGCCACCGCATCCAGCCAGCCAGTACGACGGCGACGACCGGTGGTTGCACCAAACTCATTACCTTTCTGCGACAGATGTTCGCCAACATCATCGAACAGCTCAGTCGGGAACGGACCTGCGCCGACACGTGTGGAGTAGGCTTTAACGATACCCAATACATAATCCACGTAACGCGGCCCCAGACCAGAACCGGTCGCTACACCACCTGCGGTGGTATTGGAGGAGGTCACATACGGATAGGTACCGTGGTCGATATCCAGCAACGTACCCTGCGCCCCTTCGAACATGACGAAATCGCCACGCTGATGCGCTTTGAACAACAAATCGGATACGTCTACGACCATGCCGGTCAGGATGTCAGCGACTGCCAACACATCATCCAGCGTTTTCTGGTAATCCACCGGATCGGCTTTGTAGTAATGCACCAACTGGAAGTTATGGTATTCCATAATTTCTTTCAGCTTGATGGCAAAACTTTCCTGATCGAACAGATCGCCAACGCGCAAACCACGACGTGCGACTTTATCTTCATACGCCGGGCCGATACCACGGCCAGTCGTACCGATAGCTTTCGCGCCACGTGCTTTTTCGCGGGCGTTATCCAGCGCAACATGGTACGGCAGAATCAGCGGGCAGGCTTCGGAAAGCAACAGACGCTCACGCACCGGCACGCCACGCGCTTCAAGTGCGGTCATTTCCTTCAGAAGCGCATCCGGCGCCAGCACAACACCGTTACCGATGATGCTGATGACATTCTCGCGCAGAATACCGGAGGGAATTAAATGGAGAACGGTTTTTTCACCGTTGATAACCAGCGTGTGACCAGCATTGTGACCACCCTGGTAGCGCACAACATATTTGGCCCGTTCAGTCAGCAGGTCTACGACCTTGCCTTTACCTTCGTCACCCCATTGGGTGCCCAGTACGACAACGTTCTTACCCATCTCAAGAATCACCAGATTGGTTAAAAAAGGATTCTAGCATCTCATCTTTCGGCTTTCAGTAGTTTTAGCACACGATTGCGCACATTTTTAGTGGAAATTTCAGCCGCCAGTTCGACTACGCAACATGTAGTAGATCACACACCCCGCAACCACAATTCCACCGCCAAACCGACGCAAAATATTGTCAGGTAGCTGCGCCATCGTCAGGATCATCCGACGCCAGATACGGGGAAACAGCAAAGGCCCCAACCCTTCCATAATCAGCACTAACCCCAGCGCTAGCCAGATGCTCACATTCATAAAAAAACTCCAGACAGAAAAAAGCCCGTAAAAACGGGCTTGATAGTGTAGCGACAGACAACCTTAACGCGCCGGGAGACTCTTTTCAGGCGATTTCATATAGCGGAAGAAATCGCTGTCAGGGCTCAACACCAGCACATCCTGATTGGAACTGTTAAAGCTATGCTCATACGCTCGCAGACTACGAATAAAGCCATAGAACTCCGGGTCCTGACTGAATGCGGCAGCAAACAGTTTTGCCGCTTCGGCATCGCCTTCACCGCGCATGATGCGCCCCTGGCGTTCCGCTTCGGCCAGTGTACGGGTCACTTCATAGTCAGCAGCTGCCTTGATCTTCTCTGCCTGCTCCTGGCCTTGAGAACGATGACGACGGGCAACCGCTTCACGCTCAGCACGCATACGCTGGTAGATAGCATCCGAGACTTCGGTCGGCAGGTTGATCTGCTTGATACGCACATCAATCACTTCAATACCGAGCGCCGCCATACTATTCGGGTTAACCCGCGGCATATCGCCAGTGGTTTCGCGAGCGACACGCGCAGCAGCAGAAGCAATCGCGTTATCCGCTTCGGTGGTTTCACCCGTACCGTTATTCAGCGCTTCGCGCACGTCAGACATCAACTGACCGCGGGAATCGGTGACGATACCTTTAACATCCAGACGACCGATTTCAGAACGCAGACGGTCACTGAATTTACGCTTGAGCAGCACTTCTGCCTGAGAGACGTCACCACCGCCAGTCGCAAGATAGTAACGACTGAAATCGCTGATACGCCATTTGATATACGAGTCGACGATCAGGTCTTTCTGTTCTTTGGTAATGAAGCGATCAGCCTGGTTTTCCATCGTCTGGATGCGAGCATCCAGCATTTTTACCGACTCCAGGAAGGGGATCTTCACATGCAGACCGGGCAGATACACCTGCGGCTTATTTTCACTATCGCGCAACACTTTACCAAAACGCATGACGATGCCGCGTTGGCCTTCCTGCACCACAAACAGCGAGGCATAGACCACCACCAGTAACAGGGCAAGAATAAAGAGGACTGACTTACGCATAATTATTCTCTCCCTACGCGAATGATCTCGTCACGCTGCGCGTTGGCGCGGCGTTGATCCATAATGTTACCGTTGTTGGAAGAACGCGGCGCATAGCTGGCACCGCTACTGCCAGATGTCGACGGCAGGCGCAACGGCGCGGGATTCGCTGCATTACCGCTGGCAGGTGCGCTTGCCGGGAAGTTTCCCTGACCTCGCATCAATTGATCGAGCGGCAGCACCATCAGGTTGTTGCTCTTGTCGCTCACCAGCACCTTGTTGGTGTGACTCAGCACACGTTCCATGGTTTCAATATAGAGACGCTCACGGGTAATTTCCGGTGCAGCCTTATATTCTGGCAACAAACGAGAGAAACGAGACACTTCACCCTGCGCTTCCAGCACGGTACGGTCTTTATAGGCACGGGATTCTTCCAGAATACGCTGTGCCTGACCATTGGCGCGCGGCTGGACTTCATTAGCGTAGGCTTCCGCCTCACGAATGTACTGCTGCTCGTTTTCACGGGCGGCAATCGCATCGTCAAATGCGGCTTTAACTTCTTCAGGCGGACGGGCAGTCTGGAAGTTCACATCCAGCAAGGTAATACCCATATCGTACGGACGCACGGTCTCTTCCAGCACACGCTGGGTATCCGTACGCACAATGGTACGCCCTTCCGTCAGGATTTTATCCATCGTGTACTTACCGATAACGCCACGCAGCGCGCTATCGGTCGCCTGACGCAGGCTGTCGTCAGCATTGGTAACGCTAAACAGGTATTTTTCCGGCTGAGTGACACGGTACTGGACGTTCATCTCCACCCGCACCACGTTTTCGTCGGATGTCAGCATAACGCCGGATGTCGCCAGCTCGCGGACTGACTCCACGTTGACGGCACGTACCGCATCAACAAAGGTCGGTTTCCAGTTAAGACCTGGCCCCACCAGATGGCTGAATTTGCCAAAGCGGGTGACCACACCACGTTCGGCTTCCTTGATGGTATAAAAACCGCTGACACCCCATACCACCACGACTGCCGCTACGACCAGTCCCAGAATACGGCCACTGTTTCCACTACTGCCCAGAGAACCAGAGCCGGAACCTGATGATTTACCGCCCAGATCGCCGAGTTTTTTGCTCAACTTACGGAATATATCATCGAGGTCAGGCGGCCCCTGATCCCGTCCACCTTTATTGTTTCCGCCAGAGTTGCCGCTATTGTTATTGCTGCTCCCCCACGGGTCGCGGTCCTGTCCGTTGTTACCGGGCTGATTCCACGCCATGTTTAGCTCCATTCATTATGATAGGTATTTTTTGGGGTCAATGTCCCAGAGTTACGAGACTGTCTGTGTCGATGAGACAATATAATCTTGCAATTTCTGCTCCTGTTTACACAGGCGCCGCCAGTCGATAATGGGCATTCTGACCACCAACCCTACGCTGCCGTCTTCCTCAATCCACTCTTTTTCTATTGCCTGAAGCTGATAAAAACGACTTCTCAGGCGACCAGCCTCTGCCGGAAGATGCAACGAATAATGTGCAATTTCCCCGGACAGTCGTTCGGTCAACGCCTGAAATAATAATGGGATTCCTTCCCCGGTTTGAGCAGAAAGCCATACCCTGACTGGGCGGTTTTCCTCATCACGGTCGATACGCGGTGCAATATTCTCCAGCCGGTCAATTTTGTTCATGACCAGTAAAAAAGGAATATCATCCGCTTCTATCTCGGCTAACACCTCGTTGACGGCATCGATATTTTCATCGACACGGGCGTCGGAGGCATCGACCACGTGCAGTAATAAGGTGGCTTCCCGGGTTTCCTGCAATGTCGCCTTGAATGCCGCCACCAGGTCGTGCGGCAAATCGCGGATAAACCCGACTGTATCTGCCAGCACAGTATCACCGACATCATCGACCTCAATACGGCGCAATGTCGGATCCAGTGTGGCAAACAACTGGTCTGCAGCATAGACATCCGCAGCTGTCATATGATTGAACAGGGTTGATTTACCTGCGTTGGTATATCCCACCAACGAAACAGTCGGCACTTCAGCACGCGTACGTGCCCGCCGTCCCTGCTCGCGCTGTTTTTCCACCCGTTCAAGACGAGACAAGATCTGACTAATGCGGTTGCGTAACAAGCGACGGTCGGTTTCCAACTGAGTTTCACCCGGTCCGCGCAGACCGATACCGCCTTTCTGGCGCTCAAGGTGCGTCCAGCCACGAACCAGACGCGTCGCCAGATGGCGTAATTGCGCCAGCTCAACCTGTAATTTCCCTTCATGGGTACGGGCGCGTTGGGCAAAGATATCCAGGATCAACCCGGTACGGTCAATCACCCGGCACTCGCACAGGCGCTCCAGATTGCGCTCTTGCGCTGGCGTCAACGCATGATTAAACAACACGACAAAGGCACCGGTCGCTTTAACCGCCTGCGCGATTTCCTCCGCCTTGCCTTCGCCGACAAAATACTTGGAGTGCGGCGCTTTACGGCTGCCAGTAATCACCTGCAACGCGTCTATTCCGGCTGAAGACACCAGAGACTCGAACTCCAGCAGGTCTTCAGTATCTTTCTCTTGCGAAAAGTAAATATGAACTAGTATGGCCTGTTCACCGGCTTCATAACGGTCAAACAACCGGACACCCTCTCAGAAAAAAGCGACCACGGCAGTGAAAGCCGCTGAAATCAGCACTTTTCCCGCCGTGGTAAACTGGTAAGGACGCGTTATTCAGCGTCATCACTTTCCTGTTGCGGCTGTTGCTGCGCCGCCTGATTGTTGGCATGGTAGTTATTTGAGCCAGGATTATTACTGTGATGCGATACCGGGCGAGAAGGAACTACCGTTGAAATGGCGTGTTTGTACACCATCTGACTAACCGTGTTTTTCAGCAGAATCACAAACTGATCGAAAGACTCAATCTGGCCTTGCAGTTTGATGCCGTTAACCAAATAAATCGAAACCGGAACACGTTCACGACGCAAAGCGTTCAAGAACGGATCTTGCAAAGATTGCCCCTTAGCCATTCTATATTTTCCTTATTTGCTTGTTGTTTGTAACAAAGAACCCTGCGGCCCTAAAATAACGTTATAAAAATTTGTGCCGAGAATCAGTCAATTGTAGACACAGGCAATTGTACACAATCGTCTAACCTATGCACTAACAACCTGAATCACCGTGCGTAACGCTTCTGCGGGCTGATCGCTGTCAAGCCAGCGCACCCCTTCCCAGCCACGCAACCAGGTCATCTGGCGTTTCGCCAGTTGCCGGGTAGCGCAGATGCCACGATACACCATCTCATCGTAATCGATCTCGCCCGACAAATATGACCACATCTGGCGGTATCCGACACAACGAATTGACGGCAACGCAGGGTTCAGATCTGGTCGGGCAAACAATGCCCGGGCCTCTGTTTCAAAACCTGATTCCAACATCTGCCGAAAACGTAACGCTATCCGTTCATGCAACAACTCACGTGTCGCGGGAGCAATCGCAAACTGATGAACACGATAGGGCAACGCTTCACCGGATGTCTTTGTCAACTCAGTTAAAGTGTTACCTGAAACGAAAAAAACTTCCAGTGCCCGAGACAGTCTCTGCGGATCATTTGGATGAATCCGAGCCGCCGCCACCGGATCGATGGCACTGAGCTGACGATGTAACGCTTCCCACCCCTCGGTACGCGCACGTTCTTCAATCTCTTGCCGTATGCGGGCATCTGCCGACGGTAGCGGCGACAACCCTTCCAGCAGCGCCTTGAAATACAGCATAGTACCGCCTACCAGCAACGGAATACGCCCAGCGGCGGTTACCTCCGCCATCGCCTGCAACGCATCGCGTCGAAAATCGGCGGCTGAATAGGCCTGCGTCGGATCCAGGATATCCAGCAAACGGTGTGGAGCCCGCGCCAGCTCTTCCTGGCTGGGCTTTGCTGTGCCGATATCCATACCACGATAAATCAGCGCCGAATCCACGCTAATCAACTCAACGGGAAAGTGCTCGCGCAGAGCCATCGCCAGCGCGGTTTTCCCGGAAGCCGTCGGCCCCATAATAAAAATGGCTGGCGGGTATTGCGCCGTATCAAACTCATTCATGCTTCAACGCCTTGATGGCAGATTCAATATCCATCACATATAACAATTCTGACGGCGGCGTTTTCACTTGCGCAGGGCACAGACGCTCGACATCGGACAGCAACTGTACGGCCTGTGGCAACGTCCAGCTTTCGCGCTCACTGCTGAGCTGCCCTGCCATCCACGCCGCTACTGCATCAGGCGTCACGTCATGAGAATCAGCGAGATAGCCTAGCAGGTCAGAAATCAAGTTTTGTAAATTTTGTTGTCTCAATGGTAAAGGTACCGCCCGCAGCGTAGCGCGCGGTGGCGACACTTCAACCTCTATGCCCATCAGGGCCAGCAACGGCTGTTGCTGCTGGACAACCGCCAGTTCGGATGCATTTAGCGTCAGTCGCTGCGGAATTAATAGTGGCTGAGGGCGCAATCCTTCGCCATTCTCCGGCGGCGTCAATTGCGCCTGGCGCAGATAACGCTCCGCGACAACTAACGACAAGAGCGCCAGCCCCTGGCGGTACTCCACCAATGCATAAGCTGGAGGATAGACAGTCAACACGCGCCCTAACCCCAGCGAGTGGCTCGCCAGCGGCAGGTCATCGTTCTCCACCACGTAATGCGGCCTAACCAGTGAATCCTGCGCTGGCGGTGCCTCGCGAGCAACCGTCTGCGGGCGTGACGATTCGTTATGCAACAAGCGCTGGTACAGCTCGCCCTGTTTCTTGTCGTAACCCGCCGTCTGGACTCTGGCTGGCTGCGACTCACGCGCCGGACGCCCCACCTCACCGGATTCACGAGCGGTAAAGGCAGAGGAGCGCGGCTCCGACGTCAATGTCGGCGTTGCCGGCCGGGCAAAGTGATTTTCCCCCGCGGCGGTGCGGTTTTCCGGCTGCCACACCGTTGACGCCGTCTGCGTATCACCCATCCCATTCAGGCCCGGTGACGCCGCCTGCTGCAGTACCGTCATCACCGCCTGATAGATAAAGTCATGCACCAGCCGGGCCTGATGAAAGCGTACTTCATGCTTCGCCGGATGCACATTCACATCCACCTGATGGGGGTCGACCTCCAGATACAGGACGTAAGCCGGTTGCTGTTCATCACGTAACTGATCCTGATACGCCTGACGAATCGCATGATTAATCAAACGATCACGCATCATGCGCTGATTGACGTAGCAGTACTGCATTTCCGGTAACTGGCGTGAGCCAGCCGGATCGGCCACCCAGCCATGGATATTCAGATCGCCATGCTGCCAGGAAACCGCTAACGCATGCTGTAAAAATGCCGCGCTACAAATACTACCCAGACGCCGTTCACGCTGTGCCGACTCCGACACTGCGCGATATTGACGGATCAACTTACCATTATGGTGCAACGTTATAGCCACATCGAAACGCGCCAGCGCAATGCGCCGCACGACCTCATCGATGTGCATGAACTCAGTCTTTTCGGTACGCAGAAACTTACGCCTGGCCGGGGTATTGTAGAACAGGTCCAGCACTTCCAGCGTCGTCCCCACCGGATGCGCTGCTGGCTTGACGGTCACCGCCATCTCGCGCCCTTCGGCGTAGGCTTGCCACGCTTCTGTCTGCGCGTCGGTGCGGGAAGTCAGCGTCAGGCGTGAAACCGAACTGATACTGGCCAGTGCTTCACCGCGAAACCCCAGGCTGACAATCGCCTCTAAATCATCAAGCGTAGCGATCTTACTGGTGGCATGACGCGCTAACGCCAGCGCCAGATCCGCCTTACTGATACCGCAGCCATTATCCCGAATACGAATCAGCTTCGCGCCACCGCGTTCGATTTCAATATCGATTCGCGTCGCACCGGCATCCAGACTGTTTTCCACCAGTTCTTTGACGACAGAAGCGGGTCGCTCCACTACCTCGCCAGCGGCGATCTGGTTCGCCAACTGGGGGGGCAGTACCTGAATCGACATGAATTCTCCTCGTTTCCCCAGAATCAGGCAGAAGGGATGATCAGCGTTTGCCCCAACTGCACCGTTCCGGAAGACATGTTGTTCGCCTGCTGAATAGCTTTCATACTGACGCCATAGTGTGCCGCGATATCACTCAGCGTATCGCCCCGCACCACCTTGTGCTTTATCACGGTTGCGGTTTTCTTCACACGTGGCGCAGATGAAGCCACCACAGGCTTGCTCGTCGCCGCTGGCACTGACGCTGTTCTGGTTGTCGATGAAGCACTAGACGGTATCTTCAGCCGTTGCCCTACCCAGACTACGTCTTTTTTCAGGCGGTTGATGTCCCGAATAGCATCCATACTAACGCCATAATGCGCGGCAATCCCCGATAAGGTTTCTCCGGTCGCCACCGTATGGCGTACCGTTGCCCCGCTCGCTGCCTGAACAGGCTCAGCGGCTTGTGTTTTTTTCACCGTCTGCATCTGCGGGGCGAGCGGACGGTTTTCCTGCTTTGGGACGTTTTGTAACGGATGAGTCTGGAAATAGCTACGCAACCCAAGGTAGATAGCGTTAGCGATTTTTTCCTGATACTCGTTGCTGCCTAGCAGCCGTTCCTCGCTCGGATTAGAAATAAATCCAGTCTCCACCAGTAATGATGGAATATCCGGTGAACGCAGGACACCCAGACTGGCGTGTTCCGGTCGGCGTTTATGCAAGTGACCGACCCGCTGCAATTCATGCAGTACTTTTACCGCCACATCGTAACCCACCCGCTGGGAATGCCCGAACTGCAAATCTAGCACCGCCTGGCTCAGGTAAGGGTCCGCAGCACTGTTGGCCAGCAAATCGCCTGCACCGCCTAATAACTCAGACTGCTTTTCATGCTGTTCCAGCCAGTTCGCCATTTCACTGTTGGCGCGCCGGTTAGACAGCACCCAAACGGAGGCGCCCGTCGCGCCACGGTTGGGTGCAGCATCCGCGTGAATCGACACCAGCAGGTTAGCCCCTTGCTTACGCGCCACGTCAGAGCGCCCCATGACCGAAATAAAGTAGTCGCCATCACGGGTCAATACCGGTTTGAACTCCGGGTCAGCACTCATAATGGCGCGTAACTTACGGGCTATCGAGATAGTGACGTTTTTTTCATGCAGCCCGCCCGGTCCGGTCGCGCCTGGGTCCTGACCACCGTGGCCTGCGTCAATCGCGACAATGATTTTCTCACCATTTCCTACTCTTCCCGATACACGAGTAGGCGTGGCGGCAGCCGACGGTGTCTGGGGCATCAGCGGGTTACGTCCAACAACCGGCGTTGATGGTTGTGCCGACGGCGTTACCGTCTTGCGGGCCACCGTTTTACGTTCGCCAGTCAGCGTAAAGACAGCACTATTACCCTCCTTCGCCGCCTTAATCTGTACCTTCTGGGTCAGGTCCAAGACCAGTCGCAGACTTTTCGGGTCTTTGGCGTTACTGGAACGAATACGCGCTATCAGATTTTGGCCGTTAAATGTCAGCGGCAACCCTTTCATCCCCCCTGACTGACTAATATCGATAACCACCCGGTTCGGGTTATCCAGCGAGAAATACTCGTATACCGGCTGACCACTGAAACTCAGGGTCATGACTGCTTCGCTGGCGGCGTTATTTACCCGAATATCAGTCAGGTTGCTTGCCCACAGCGGCCAGGATAGCATCAGCAATAGCCCTGATAGGGCCTTCATCAACCGCACCGTCATGGCGTTTCCTGCCCCAACTGCGCAGCCAGTATCGCCACAATCCGTTCACCCTCGGGGGTCCCCGCGTTGATCTCTGCCTGACGCCCGTCACCCTGATAGTCCAGCAGCAACTCAATATCCGCCTGCGGCAGAATACCTTCACCTTGCTGTGGCCACTCGATCAGACAGAGTGCGTCCTGCGACAAATAGTCACGGATACCCATGAACTCCAGTTCTTCCGGGTCGGCCAGTCGATAAAGGTCGAAGTGGTATACCGGGCGCGGCAACAGCGTATAAGGCTCCACCAGCGTATAGGTTGGGCTTTTCACATTGCCCTGATGACCCAACGCCTGCAGGAACCCACGACTCAGTGTAGTTTTTCCTGCCCCCAGGTCACCCAGTAGATAAATAATGGTAGCGCGCTCGCAGGCTTTGGCTAACGCCGCCCCCAGCGCAATCGTGGCTGCCTCATCCGGCAAAGGTAACAAAAGCGTCTTCATTCTGTGTTTTCTAAGGATATCCGCTCAGGATTTACATACTGCGGCAATACCGCCATCAAATCGGTTGCCAACATCCCGCGTGTGCCCTGACGCTGCGCCAGCCAGTCTGCCGCCGCACCGTGGGCCACACAGCCCGCGCAAGTTGCGTCGTACAACGACAGCCCTTGCGCCAGCATCGCCCCAATCATCCCCGCTAGCACATCGCCCATGCCACCAGTCGCCATGCCGGGATTCCCGACATCGGCGATCGCGACGTCGCCCTGCTCACTGGCCAGCACCGTACCGGCACCTTTCAGCACCACCACGCCGCCATAACGTTTCACTAAACGTTGTGCGGCAAGTAAGCGGTCACTTTCGATATCGGCAATCCGGCAGTTCAACAGACGGGCCGCCTCGCCGGGGTGAGGCGTCAAAACGCGATTCTGACGTTTATGCGGGCTGATTGCCAGCAGGTTGAGTGCATCAGCATCCCATAACATGGATTTGTTACAATTTTCCACGATTCGCAGTGCGTTTTTTCCCCACTCTCGCTGCCCTAACCCTGGCCCGATAACTACCACATCCGCCCACTCAACGCCTTCTTTGACCGAATCTGTCGTCAGTTCCTGCACCATTAATTCCGGACGAGCCACCAGCAAAGCAGCCAGATAGTTTTTGTGAGTAAGTACTCGCACCAGCCCCGCACCGCTGCGTAGCGCGGCTTCTCCGGCCATAAAAACCGCACCACCGGTACCTTCATCGCCGCCGATAATTAATAAGCGGCCATGATCTCCTTTGTGCGCGCCCGGACGCCGCGGCGTTAGCCATTGCGTGAGCGAGTCTGCCGTCAAACGCGCAATCGGCGCAGTCTGCTCAGCCAGCCAGTCGCCTAACCCCAAATCATGGTGATGAAGTTGCCCGACGACATCTCTCGCCTGACCGGTTAGTAAGCCGGGTTTTAGCGTGATAAAAGTAACCGTATGCGCGGCATGAATCACCGCGCCAGCATAAGCGCCAGTGTGTGCGTTCAACCCGGAAGGAATATCCAGCGCGATAATCGGCGCAGGATGGCGATTAGCCTGAGCAATCAAGGCGTCATAGGGTGCACGAGGAGCCGATGCCAGCCCGGTTCCCAACAGGCCATCGACAATCAAATCCACATCATCAGGCCACGGTGCCTCGCTATGCTGCTCACTGCCACCGGCATCATGCCACGCCTGATGCGCCAGATGCGCCTCCGGCGGCAGAGGCCGAACACCGCTTACTGCCACTACCGTTGCCGTTATGCCCGCAGCACGTGCCAGCGTGGCCACCACATAGCCGTCGCCACCATTGTTGCCATGCCCGCACAGAATCAACCAGTGTCGGGCAGCAGGATAATGTTGTCGGGCGATGTGAAAGGCCGCCGCCCCGGCTCGCTGCATAAGCGTATACAATGAAACGCCGATTGACTGCGCCGCATGCGGCTCCTCGCGGCGCAACCAGTCAGGCAAAAAGACAGTATGAGGCAGGTCGGGTAATGATCCGCCGGGCTGATACACGCGTTGGTTCTGATGCATGTCATCCCTCAGTCGGTAGCAGAATTGTGGGCCTCAACTTAGCAAGCTCTGCCGGGAAGCGCCATATGCAGCAATACCGAAAACGACAACAACCGGCCTTTATTTCATTCAGCGCACCGCGCCTTCCAACACATCGACAAACTGTTTTAATGCCTGCACATGCGTCTGCACGGTGTGTTCGTCGCCGCTCATACTTAGCGTTTCACGGACATCATTTATCCACGCGGCTGACGAAGACATATCCGCATGAGCAAAACGGGTCTTCACTGGTTCGCCGGCAATCGACTGGAACAATTTGTCGGCATTGGTCTGATACTCACTGAGCCAGTCAGGGTGCTGGGGGAACTGCTTGACGAAATCGAGGTAAGGCGTGGACCAGTCGCCTCCACTTTCCAGTGCGCTTAGATAGGCCTGATAGCGCTCAGGGTCTTTTTCCTTCATAAGCGCGGAAGCATCCACCTTATATTCATTCGTACCGGGAACACGCTCCGGCAAGGTAAGGTAAGAAACCGAACCCTCGTCACCCACCTGGCGTGTTTTCACCACTGAGGCCAGCAGATTGATACTTTCCATGAATGCGGCCTTCTTATCGCCGCTTAAATACTGCTCGGCAAAGTAGCTGGCCTGCGACAACCCCAGGTCCAGCGCCAGTTGTCGTTGCTCGTCGTTCGACTCAGACGCATTCACTATCTTGTCGTCAATCAGACGATATATCGCCTGCGAAACCTGCTCCGGTTGTTCAGCCAGCGCCGCTGACACTCCATTCTCAATCTGAGCAGAAAAATAGTACCGCGCGGGTGAATCCACAACATCGCCCTGTGCCAGTTGCCGCCCCTCGTCACTGATATAAACGTATGCAACAGAGGCGTTCTCCGTGGACGCTGCATATTGCAAGGTCGTTTCCTGTGGTTGAGCAGGATTAATACGCACATTCACATCCTGATTTACCAACCGGTAAGCCGAAAGCGTTAGTGTCTCCACGCCGTTCCTCCCAGAGTCATTAGAATAATTGCCAGTTTGCTCAAGTTATCGACACATCATGCAAAAGTATTAATAAATATTTCCATTTATTACATAATGGCCTCTGCTCACTACCAACGATGTGAGGAGAATGTGATAAAATAGCTTCCCGGTTTTTTCCCCAATGGTTACGCATGACATACCCCTACGACCTCAACGAACTCGCACAGCGCATTAAACTCTGGGGGCAGGAATTGGGTTTCCAGCATGTGGGGATTTGCGATACCGATTTGTCTGATGAAGAACCCCGACTTCAGGCGTGGCTTGATAAGCAGTATCACGGTGAAATGGAATGGATGGCGCGTCATGGCATGATGAGAGCCCGTCCACATGAGCTGCTGCCCGGTACGTTACGTGTCATCAGCGTGCGTATGAATTACCTGCCAGCTAAAGCCGCGTTTGCCAGCACATTGAAAAATCCACGGCTTGGTTATGTCAGCCGTTACGCGCTGGGGCGCGATTATCATAAGTTATTACGTCAACGGCTAAAAAAACTGGGCGATCAGATTCAGGCACACTGCGGCGAATTACAGTTTCGTCCCTTTGTCGATTCAGCACCGATCATGGAACGGCCACTGGCTGCTAAAGCCGGGCTTGGCTGGGTTGGCAAGCACTCACTGATATTGAACCGGGAAGCGGGCTCGTGGTTCTTTCTGGGGGAATTGCTAATTGACCTGCCTTTGCCGGTAGATCAGCCGGTTGAAGAACAGTGTGGCAAATGCGTCGCGTGCATGACGACATGCCCGACGGGTGCCATTGTCGAGCCTTATACCGTTGATGCCCGACGCTGCATCTCCTACCTGACGATTGAACTGGAAGGCGCTATTCCTGAAGCTCTACGCCCTTTAATAGGAAATCGGATCTATGGCTGTGACGATTGTCAGTTGATTTGCCCCTGGAACCGCTTCTCGCAGCTTACCGATGAACCCGATTTCAGCCCACGCGCCGCGTTACACGCGCCGGAGTTACTGGAATTGTTTGGCTGGGATGAGGCTCGCTTCCTGCGAGTAACTGAAGGCTCGGCCATTCGACGCATCGGCCACGAACGCTGGCTACGCAATATCGCTGTCGCACTGGGCAACGCGCCTTATGAAGATAGCATTGTTCTGGCGCTGCAAAGTCGACTGGGAGAAAGTGCCTTGCTGGATGAACACATTCACTGGGCCATCAACCAACAGCTGATTCGGCGCGAGCAACACGCCCTTGACGTCCAGATGCCGCAAAAAAGGCGGCTGGTTCGTGCGATAGAGAAAGGATTACCGCGCGATGCCTGATATTTCACATTGCAATGGTTGATGATACTGAACCATTCGTCTGTGGATAATTTTAAAAAAACGTTGTCAATCAAGCATCACAAAAAGTACAAGTGATCTGGATAGCGTTTTTTATCATAAATTTTTCTTTTTATTTCAATGAATTGAAATAGTCTCTTTCTTATGATGTTTTGCTCTGGACGCACGCGGGCTGTTTTCAGGCTGTGGATAAGTCTGTTCAGAAAAGTATGAATGTATGCAGAAAAACGATATAAACAGGAAGAGACTGAGGAACTAAAAACTGGAGCGGGAAACGAGACTCGAACTCGCGACCCCGACCTTGGCAAGGTCGTGCTCTACCAACTGAGCTATTCCCGCACACGCAACGCTTAAGTATTGACGTTTTTTCGATAAACGCAAACCAGCGCGGCCAAATTTTGCACTGCTTTTATGACACTACAATTAACCTGTTGATTTAATTGCGTTTTAAAAGCTGTATCGCAAAGAGGGCAGCATTATGAACCAATCCACCCCTTCTGACAAGGGGGGAAGAAGTAATTTTATTCCGCCCCTTTCAAACCAACAGGTTACCGTCAGTAAGACCGCGAGAAATCCACTTCGCCCGCCATCTTCTCTCCTTGTCGAAAGCGCAGCAGGTTATCCAAAAACAGCTGTCCCAATCGGGCCGGAACCAGCGGACCGGCAACATGCGTGGTGACCGTGAGATTCGGCGTCAGCCAGAACGGATGCGTCTGTGGCAACGGTTCCTGCCTGAAGACATCCAACACGGCTCCGGCAATGCGTTGTTGACGTAGCGCCGCACACAAATCCGCATCCACTACCGCGCTGCCACGCCCCACATTGATGAATAACGCAGAAGGCTTCATCGCAGCAAACACCCCGGAATGGTAGATATCTGTCGTTGCGGGCGTATCCGGCAGGATATTAACCACGTAATCGGCTGAGGTCACCGCCTGTTCAAGCGAGGACAGAGCGTCCACACGTTCAAACATCGGCATCTCGCGTGGTGAATGTGCAATACCACGCAACACCACACCAAAAGGCTGCAGAAAAGTCGCCACTTCGCGGCCGATATCCCCCGCGCCAACAATCAGTACCTGACGCCCGAACAGTGACCCCGGTAAAATCTTCTTCCATTCGCCGTCGCGCTGGCTCTGATAGCGTTTCGACAAGTGCAGCTCATGCTGTAGCAGATACGCAATGACATATTCGGCGATCGGCTGACCAAACACACCGACAGCCCGACTTAACCGATAATCGCGCGGTAACCCGGCGGCCAGCAACGGCTGATAACCCGCCCAGGTTGATTGTAGCCAACGGGGTTTCACGCCCAACGCCAACAGGCGGGCGGCTTTATCCGGCTCGCCAACCCAAATATCGCACGCAGCGGCCTGCTCAAGCTCGCCAGAAGCGATAACCAGCGGCAGCTCCGGCGCTTTACCATACAGAACGTCTCGCAGTTCATCTGCGCGGGAATCCAACAGCAAAATGGATGTCATCGTTGTCACCAGTGAACAATCATGGCGTTGATGATATAGGAAATCACAATCGTGCCAAATAGCAGTGACTTATGGGTTAACGAATAAGAAATCCGAATATAAAGAAGAGAGTGTATTGACTAAAACAGAGAAGAAAACTTGGAGCGGGAAACGAGACTCGAACTCGCGACCCCGACCTTGGCAAGGTCGTGCTCTACCAACTGAGCTATTCCCGCTTAGGAGGATTATTCAAAGCGCCTTGAAGCACCTAATTCTTTGTAATCTACTGATTATAAAGGCTTTAACACTTTAAGGCGTTTGGAATGGCGCTGATTATGGACCGGTTATCACACGCTGGCAAGCCTTTTTTCACGCCCCTGCTTTGTTTGCTTATAATATCGCCAACTGAGCATCATGCCATCACACGGGCGTTCAAACCAACAGGGAACGATGAACAACGCGCATATTTACGTTAATGAAATAAATTGGTGGTTTTAGATATAAAATCTGATTGAGTGTGCTCTCTCATTCTGGCAAATTAAGCCGACACGGGATAAAAACGTCCACGGCTGGCACATCACACTAAAAATAATAATGTCAGTTTCAAATAGCGTTATACCCAAATATTCAGTCTACAAAGCCAGGTGCAATGTGTTTGTACCAGGCAACGGAAGTCTGATATCTGGCGGGTATATTACTCGACAACACCACAACCACTATTTCATTTTCATTCTTTTTATGCAGGCTTTTAAAAAGCCGTTTTAAAAAGCAGGTTGCTGGCTCATTTCTGGAGAGAACGCTTATGCCAGATATTAATATATTTTTATCTTCTTTGCTCGAACGGCAATTACATGACGCTGCCGAGTGTTCCCGTACCCGGGAAGCCACCATGAGCCGACAACAATTACATCAAAAAGCCCGCGCACTGCTCGATCAACTCACCGGCATCGAAGACGATGAGCGCGCTCAGCGTGAGCGTACGACGTTACCGGCTGGCGATATTCGTGAACGTCTGGCCCGTGCCCGTCAGGCTAGCGCCTTTGTCAACGGCACCGGAGCCAACCCGTTCAGTGGGCTGACGTACCACCAATTATCGTTGATTATCTACGATGACAGCGGCGAGTTTACCCTGAATGAGCGCCGGGCAGCCTGGAGCGAAGCCTACACGCAAGATCAAACCTGGCGTCAGCACATCGTCACGCAGGCCTGCCTCAACTATTGCCACCCACACTGGCAAATACAGTTTTTCACCGCTGTATTGAAAAATTACCGTTCATTGCCCGCGATTGAAAAAGCCCAATATCCGCGTCACTACGAACGGCAATTGCAATGCCACATTCTGCCCAGTGGCGACAGAGCACACCCGTTGGATTTTTCAGCCTTGTTTGATTACCCCAGTCTGTTGGAAATGTTGCTTGCCATCAGGCAGGGCGCGGCCAGACTCGAAACCTTTTCCCCCACAGAGAACCCTATCCCTTGATCCCGGCAGCCAGCGCACGTATCGACGTCAGACGTGCAGCCGGGTCGTTCACTGGCGTATGGATAATGAACTCGCTAACACCGAAACGCTGATGGTAATGCTGCAACTGGCGATGGACCTCCTGCGAGGTACCATACAAAATGTTCTGCGCTTGTTTTTCGATACGGAACTGCGTACTGCCAGCCTGTTGCACCAGCAGGTCAGCCTGCTCCTGAGTCAGCACATTGAGCGGCGCACGATCGTCAATATAGACCTTGTAGTTATACCGCTCGCCCGCCAGCATTTTCGCCTCATCATGGCTTTCCGCTACGATAACCGACAGCGATAACAGTGCCTGTGCATGTTCAGGCTGGTACTCACGCCAGGTGAGGAACGCCTCCGTCAGCAGGCTTTCACTGGGCTGAATGAACCCGGCAAAGACAAAATTCCAGCCCAGTGAGGCCGCCAGACGCGCACTTGCCGGACTGGCTCCCAGCAAAAAACGTGATGGTGACGACGGTGGCTGCGGCGTGGCGAACAACCCGGAATTCGATTGTGCCGACGTCGGCTCCAGTAATGTATGCAGCTGCCGCAGTTTATCGTCAAATGTCACCTGGCGGGCCGGGTCAATTTCCTGTTGCAGCGCACGAGTGGCAAGCGGGAATCCGCCCGGTGCCTTACCAATGCCCAGGTCGACGCGGTCTGGTGCCAGCGATGACAGCACATGGAAATTCTCTGCCACTTTATAAGGGCTGTAATGCTGTAACATCACCCCGCCAGAACCAATGCGGATGTGGCGAGTATGAGCCAGCAACCAGGCAATCAGCACTTCCGGCGATGAGCCTGCCAGTGAATCAGAATTGTGATGTTCTGATACCCAGAAGCGAGAGTACCCCAATGTATCGGCGAGGCTGGCCAACGCTGTCGTTTGTGCCAATGCGTCAGCAGCGGTCATCCCTTGTGCAATCGGACTTTGATCTAATAAACCAATACGATAGCTCATGTATTTCCTTTTTCTGATCTGGCCTGAATTTTCTGCATATTTTCATAGCCAGAAAAAATCCATAAATAACAAAACAGCGTTTAAATAGTACAAATTCTCACTATCAGTAAATGAGAATCACAATAATCAGCGTAATGAACTATCTATTTTTATAGGGATACTATTTTTACGGGGGTACTATTTGTACAGGAGCACTATTTCCACATGGCTACTTTTTCATCATGAAACTTTCCGAGAGGTATGCTTATTTTTCCGTGGCACTTATTTCATTTCCTGAATAAATAAATCACAAAACCCCCTGAGATATTTTTTTGCTTTGGCATAGTCAATTTTGTTGTTTTACATCCCGAATCCTCTCATCAATAGTATTTTCCAGACGTCCCTGACCCTCTACTCCCCCTTCACCACGCGTTTTCCTGTGTTTTATCCCAGCCAGGAAAAAGGGGGCTTTTAACCAACATTTGCCGTAGGGAGCATGCCGATGAGTAAAAAAACGATTTCTGAACCCCCTTCAAGCCCTGCACAACGTCAGTTGAGACTGGGGGTCATATTGCAGGGCGCAGCCGGCAATATGTCAGCCTGGCGACACAACAACGTGGTACCGGATGCCAGCATCAATTTTGGTTTCGTGCTGGATACGGTGAAAAAAGCCGAACAAGGGAAATTCGACTTCGCTTTTGTGGCGGATGGGTTATATATCAACGAAAAATCCATCCCCCACTTTCTTAACCGCTTTGAACCGCTGACACTGCTCTCAGCGCTGGCTGCCTCCACCCGTCACATCGGTTTAGTCGGTACGCTGTCCACCTCTTACAGCGAGCCGTTCACCACCGCACGGCAGTTCGCCAGCCTCGATCACCTGAGCAACGGCCGTGCGGGCTGGAACGTCGTGACCTCGCCACTGGAAGGGTCAGCGAAGAATTTTTCCCGCGCTTCACACCCGGAACACGCCCTGCGCTACCGCATTGCCGATGAGTTTTTGCAGGTGGTGAAAGGGCTATGGGATTCCTGGGAAGACGATGCGTTTATCCGAGACAAAGCCAGCGGCCGCTTCTTCGACCCGCAAAAACTGCATACGCTGAACCATCAGGGTGAATTTTTCTCGGTCGCCGGGCCACTGAATATCGGACGCACACCACAGGGTCGTCCGATTATCTTCCAGGCCGGTGCGTCAGATGACGGCAAGAAACTGGCTGCCAGTCACGCCGATGCCATTTTCACCCACCAGCACACACTGGCAGAGGCGCAGGCGTTTTACCGCGACGTCAAGCAACAGTTGGTGGAACAAGGGCGACACGAAAACCAGTTGCACATCTTTCAGGGTGTTAGCGTGCTGGTGGGCGATAGCGCGGAAGAGGTGGAGCACCAATATCAAACCACCGCTGCACTGGTCACCATCGAAGACGCGCTCAATTATCTCGGCCGTTACTTTGAACACTACGACTTCTCACAACATCCGTTGGATGCCCCTTTCCCAGATATCGGCACGCTCGGCCAAAACAGTTTTCGCAGCACCACCGACGAAATCAAACGCAATGCCCGCGAACGCGGATTAACCCTGCGTCAGGTGGCGTTGGAAGCCACAACACCCCGCCCGCTATTCAGCGGTACGCCGCAACAGGTGGCCGATGGGTTGCAATCATGGTTCGAACAGTATGCCGCCGACGGTTTTATCATCCAGAGTGCCACACCGGACAACTTCACCCGATTTGTCGACCAGGTGGTGCCATTGCTGCAACAGCGCGGCTTATTCCGCCAGGAGTACCCCGGCTACACGCTGCGGGAAAGCCTGGCGCTGGCGTTTCCTGCTAACCGTTACACCGCCGCCCGTCACCTCACCGAGGAAACGACACCATGAACGCACGCGACTACGCCACACTGCTGCTGACCACACTACTACTCAGCGCGGGTGGGCATGCCGAATCAGTGAGCGTCGGTCGAATCGACCTGAAAGCCAACCAATTACCGGTACATGCCCCCGCTAACCCACAAGCGATCGCTGCAATCCCTGCCGGGTTTAGCTTTGCCGAACCCGGCACACTCACCGTGGCGATCGCCAGTCACAGCTCCCCACCGCTGGCACTGCTGGCGGATGACAACAAAACACCTATCGGCAGCGATCCGGACATCGCCCGTTTAGTTGCCGACGCACTGGGGTTAAAGCTCAAACTGGTACCGACCGCCTGGGAAGACTGGCCGCTAGGCATCGCTTCTGGTCGCTATGACGCCGCTATCCTCAATATTGCGGTCACCAAAGCACGTAAGGAGAAATTCGATTTCGCCACTTATCGGGTCGATACGCTGGGTTTTTACGTCAAATCCACCAGCCGTATTCAGGCAATTCGGGGAGCGGCAGATGTGGCAGGACTCAAAGTGATCGTCGGTTCTGGCACCAATCAGGAAAACATCCTGCTGGGCTGGGATCGCCAGAATCGTGCTCAGGGCTTAGCGCCGGTACAGCCGATTTACGTTACCGACGATGCGGCGGCCAACCTGAGCATCCAGTCCGGCCGGGTGGATGTTTTTTTCGGCCCGCACTCCATCGGGGCGTATAAGGCGGCACTGACAGGACAGACAAAGATGGTGGGTATTGGCCCTACCGTGGCACCGGTTGCCGTGACCACCCGCAAGGGTAACGGACTGGCACAACCGATTAGTACTGCGCTCAATGGCGTCATCGCTGGCGGGCAATACGCGCAGGTGCTGGATCGTTGGGGTGAGAATGACGAAAAAGTCACACGCTCCGACGTCAATCCACGCGGATTGGACGAATAACTCAACTCGTCCTCCCCGCTGATAAATTTATCTTCAAGGAATACGCTATGCAGACTCTCGCCGTTCGTCCATTTTATCGTCTGGCCGCAACGCTATTTGGCGGCTGGTTACTACTCGGCAACGCACAAGCCGCCAGCATTGACCTCAACGCGAACCAACAGCCGATCCACGCGCCCAAAAACCCGCAGGCCATCGCGCAGATCCCGGCAGGATTCCGGTTCGTCGAGCCAGGAAAGCTGACCGTCGCCGTCGCGGCATTAGGCTCCTCGCCGCCGCTAGCCTTTCTGGCCGACGACAACAAAAGCCTCATCGGTAGCGAACCGGACATCGCCCGGCTGGTAGCCGATAGCCTCGGGCTGGAATTGAATCTGGTATCAACCTCATGGGAAGACTGGCCACTGGGCGTATCCTCCGGTAAGTACGATGTCGCCATCACCAACGTGACCGTCACCAAAGCGCGTAAAGAACGTTTTGACTTTGCCACCTACCGTGCCGATACACTGGGCTTCTACGTGAAATCCAGCAGCAAGATAACCGCTATCCACAATGCCAAAGATATTGCCGGGCTGCGGATTATCGTCGGTTCCGGCACCAATCAGGAAGCCATCCTGCTTGACTGGGACAAGCAAAACCGGGCAGTCGGCTTGCCGCCGTTTCAGCCGGTCTATGTCACCGATGCGGCCGCGGCAAACCTGAGTATTCAGTCTGGTCGTGCCGACGCCACATTCGGCCCGAATGTCACCGGTGCCTATAAAGCAGCGCTGAATGGGCAGACTCGCCTGGTGGGAACCGTCAACGGCGGTTGGCCTCAGGTGGCACACATCGCAGTCACCACCCGCAAGGGTAACGGACTGGTGACCGCACTCAATACCGCACTCAATGGCGTGATTCAGGGCGGCGAATACGACCAGGTACTGAACCGCTGGGGAGAAGGTGTGGAGCGAATCAGCCACTCGGAGATCAACCCGCTGGGTCTGGGCGACACGCCGTTGTAATCCGCATCCAGTTGCACAGGGAGAACGCTATGTCTGAGGAACATTTCATTGTCACCTACCCGGAAGACGAACGCATTGCGCCGGTGCTGGACGGTTTATTTGCTGAATACCGTCAGCGTTACGGTGACTACTTCGCTCATCAGGATCCGGAACCACAGGGGCTCTATCTACCGCCGGACGGTATTTTTATCGTGTTGATGCGCGATGAGCGCCCCATCGCCACTGGCGCGTTCAAACGCTACGACGCCACCACCGCCGAGCTTAAACGTATCTGGACTGACAGAACCCTGCGACGTCAGGGACTCGCCAAACGAGTACTGCTCGAACTGGAGTGCCATGCCCGTCGGCTGGGCTATCGGGATCTGTTTCTGACAACCGGTTTTCGCCAGCCGGAAGCAGTCGGGTTATACCTGAGCGAAGGTTATCAACCACAGTTCGATACTCAACTCGACCCGGAATATTACAGCCTGCCGCCGCACGATGGTCGGTTGCCGTTTCGTAAACCGCTGTATGGGCCATTGTCTGAACGGGTGGCTCAACAGGAACGGGCTATCGGGTAACAAGGACACACTGATGACGCACTCAATCCCCCCCGCACTGCATCCAACGGATGCCCCTGCGACAACCTTACGCGTGGTACCGGCGCGTTACCCACTACGTATCGCTGGCACCGTGTTTTCGCTATTTATTTTCGCCGGTATTGCCGAGTCGGTGGCGCTCAACAGCCGCTGGGAATGGTCCGTGTTCGCCAACTACTTTTTTAATCCCGTCATTCTGGAAGGGCTAGGGCGTACCCTGTTGCTGACGCTACTCGGCACCCTGTTCAGCGTGATCGTCGGTACCGGGCTGGCGTTGGCACGGCTGTCATCGTCGACCTTACTCAGTACGCTGTCCTGGCTGTATATCTGGTTATTTCGATCACTGCCGCTGATTCTGGTGCTGATAATCCTCTACAACTTTTCGTACCTGTACGACACATTGGCATTGGGTATCCCTTTCACGGCAGTAGAGTTTTTCCGCTACCCGACTATTGATGTGCTAAGCCCCTTCGCTGTCGCTGTGCTGGGACTCACACTGGTGCAATCGGCCTACACCGCCGAAATTATCCGTGGCGGTATCCTTGGTGTTGACGCCGGACAGTTCGAAGCCGCCGCTGCGCTCGGCTTACCGGGTTATCGCCGTACCTGGCGAATTATTCTGCCGCAGGCGTTGCGCTCCATTCTGCCTACCGGCTTCAACGAAATCATTAGCCTGGCCAAGGGCACCTCGGTGGTGTATGTGCTGGCACTGCCGGAACTGTTTTACACCGTGCAGGTGATTTACAACCGCACTCAGCAAGTCATTCCACTGTTGATGGTCGCGACCGTCTGGTATCTGGTGATCACCAGCGTACTGTCGGTACTGCAATATTTTGTAGAGCGCTACGTCGCCCGCGGGGCAGTGCGGGAAATACCGGCGCATCCGTTACAGCGTCTTTTCCGGCACCTGACCGCACTGATATTCAGAGGGAAATACCATGTCTGAAGCTATTGATCTTTATTCAATCCCACATACCGTATCAGGCACTGTAGCTGAAAAAGGTCGGATCGATATTCAGGGGGTAGGCAAATGGTTCGGTGCGCATCGGGCGCTGGATAATATTAACCTGACGCTGCCGCCCGGCTCAGTGACCGTGATAATTGGGCCGTCAGGCTCCGGCAAATCCACGCTACTGCGAACCATCAACCACCTGGAGCGGGTGGACGAAGGTACCATCCGTATCGACGGCGACTACATTGGCTATCGCCGTGAAGGCGACACACTGTACGAGCTAAAAGAACGGGAGATTCTGCGCCAGCGCATCGGCGTTGGTTATGTATTCCAGAACTTCAACCTGTTTCCACACCTGACGGTGCTGGAGAACATTATTGAAGCGCCACGAGTGCACCGGCTATACCACCGCGCCCAGGCACAGAGCGTAGCACTGGCGCTGCTGGACCGGGTCGGGTTACGCCACAAGGCGAATGCTTATCCGCGCCACCTGTCCGGCGGGCAGCAACAACGTATCGCTATTGCCCGTGCGTTGGCGCTCAACCCCAAGGTGATGCTGTTTGATGAACCCACCTCGGCGTTAGACCCGGAACTGGTGGGCGAAGTACTGGATGTCATCAAGGATCTGGCACGATCGGGCGTCACTATGGTGATCGTGACTCATGAGATTGGCTTCGCGCGCGAAGTGGCGGATCGGGTGGTGTTCATGGTGGATGGCAGAATCGTGGAAAGCGGCGACGCGTATCAGGTGCTGAATCATCCTGCCCATCCGCGCACTGCCAGTTTTTTGAATAAGGTGCTCTAGGTTTTTAAATAAGCTGCTCAAGGCGATATTTTCATTCCCCGACACCGTGCGGGGAATGAAAACGTTACGTCAATCGTTAACACAGCTCGATAGACGACGGCCTTTCATCTGACTCAGATAACCGTCAGTTTTACATCGATGTTACCGCGCGTCGCGTTGGAGTACGGGCAAACGATGTGTGCTTTCTGTACCAGCTCTTCCGCTACCGCACGGTCCACACCCGGCAGGGTGATTTTCAACTCAACTTCAATGCCAAAGCCGTTCGGGATGGCGCCGATACCCACGCTGCCATTAATCGTCGTCCCTGCCGGAATCGAGACTTTGTCACGTGCGCCGACGAACTTCAGTGCCCCCAGGAAGCAAGCGGAGTAACCAGCGGCAAACAGCTGTTCCGGGTTAGTACCTTCACCACCGGCACCGCCCAGTTCACGCGGCGTGGTCAATTTGACATCTAACTGCTGGTCAGAAGAAACCGCACGACCATCACGACCGCCTGTAGCCTGAGCATGTGCAACGTAGAGAACTTTTTCAATAGACATCATGTGACTCCTTTGAGTGGATAAATGCGTGATTTAAATCGTTAAAAATTAAATCGCACACTACTTAAATGATTAAGAAAATATAGACGACAAACGCCCATCGTGCCACATCATTCATCAAATATGCCTGATGAGGCTGGCTCGCAATGTTTCCAGATCGTGCTTGATAGCGCGTAACTGCTCGATATTGCATTCTGACGCGCAGAACACCCCTTCAGGCACAGCCTTCGCTTTCGTCTGCAACTCACGCCCGTCGTCGGTGAGTTCAATCAGCACCTGGCGTTCGTCTTGCGTGCCACGACGACGCGTAACCAACCCTGCGGTTTGCAGACGCTTAAGCAGTGGCGTCAACGTGGCAGAATCCAGAAACAGACGCTCGCCCAATTCAGAGACCGTTACCCCATCGCGTTCCCACAACACCAGCATCACCAGATACTGTGGGTACGTGAGGTTAAGCTCGGTCAGCAAACGGCGATATAACTTGTTCATCGCCAGATTCGCTGAGTAGAGCGCGAAACAGAGCTGACCATCCAGCCGGAAGGCGTCATCACTCAGTATCGGTTTGGTATCGGTATCGTTTCTGTTCATGGTTGCCACTCTATATCGCTCAAAATTAAATAGCAAGCGATTTAGATTAAAATTTGACGGCAGCAGAAAAGAAAAAAGTAACCTGTTGATAATAAAAAGAACCGGTGGGCTCCCCACCGGTTCACACGCAGAACCACTCCGCCTTAATGTCGCTTTAGCGTCATGCTAAGCGCGGGTAAACCCCCGGCCCGATGGGCAACCCCAGCAGATACCACACCACCAGCAATATCAGCCAGACAGTAAAAAACATCAGCGGATAAGGCAGTATCAACGAGTAATAAGTACCCAGTTGTGCCTGTTTGTGATAACGCTGCAAAAAGCCAAGAAATAATGGAACGAACGGCGATACCGGTGCCAGTGGAATCACCGAAGAATCCGCCACCCGGAACACAATCTGGGCAAATGCCGGATGAAAGCCGAGCAGCATAAACATCGGCACAAAAATCGGTGCCAGAATCGACCAGATAGCGGAACCACTGGCAATAAACATACACAGGAACGCCGACAGAAAAATCAACCCGACGAACGCGGGAATCCCGGTCATTCCCAACGATTCCAGCAAGTCAGTCAGCCCGATGGCGATAAACTTCCCCATGTTGCTCCAGTTGAAGAACGCCACGAACTGCGACAGCGGGAATACCATAACGATAAAACCGGCCATGCCTTTCATCGGATCGATCATCAGCTTCGGCAGATCGTTTTGGGAGGTGATCTGACCGGTAACGACACCATAAGGAATGGATACCACAAAGAAAAACGCGATGATCAGCGGTACGATGCCCTGAATGAACGGCGACGGCATCACCGTGTGTTTGACCGGATCACGCAACGGTCCCCACTCTGGCACCACCAACAGTGCCACAATAGCGATGAAGGCCAGTGCCGCGATACCGCTGGCACGCAGGCCGCGATTCTGCTCCGGCGTCAATCGGGACAGGTTTTCATCGCGCTCTCCTTGATACGGTGGCAGACGCGGTTCGATGAATTTATCCGTCAACAACGCACCGGCGATGGTCAGCACAACCACGGAGGCTGCCATAAAAAACCAGTTATCAATCACGCTGACATGCACCGCCGGATTGATCACCTTGGCTGATTCAGTGCTCAACCCCGACAGCAGCACATCAGTGGTCACAATCAGTAAATTAGCGGTGAAACCGCAACCGACGCCAGCGATAGCCGCCAATAACCCCGCCACCGGGTGACGCCCCACCGCCAGAAAAATTAACGCGCCCAGCGGTGGCATCACCACTAGCGCCGCGTCTGACGAAATATGGCTGAAAAAAGCGATAAACAGCACCATATAACTGGCATAGCGGGCGCTGACATGCGAAGCCATTTTGTACATCAGTGTTTGTAGCAAGCCAACGCGCTCTGCCAACCCGGCTCCCAGCACCAGCGCCAGAATGGAGCCCAGCGGGGTAAACGCACTAAAATTCCTGATAACGTTGGGCAAAATCCATTGTATCCCTTCCACGCTGAGCAGGTTTTTCACCCGCACCACTTCGCCATTGGCGGGATTCGTCGCCGTAATTCCACACAAGGAAAACAGTGCGCTGGCTACCATCAACAAAACGATCAGGTATACAAACAATAAAAATGGATTAGGGATCTTATTTCCCACCCGCTCTACCCACTGGAAGAGCCCGCCCTGCTGTGGCTGGCCACGTTCCGTTGTCACACTCATGCTGTTTCCCCTCTGTGCTGAATTCTTATGTGATCGTGTTGTTGTGATTAATATTGTTGTGATTTGTACTGTTGTAACGGGTACTACCGTTTTACCGTCGGCCGGACGGCTCGGTTTATCTAGCCAGGCCCGCCGTTGCGGGAACGACGCAACGCACAGCGGCCTGTTGTCGAAACGGCAATAAAACTTTTAGATCAATGAGATAAAGGTGATGGCTGGATACCTGCTGGAATAGGGCAGCGGTACGGTGTTTCCTGTCGCTGCTGTCGCCACTCCTGCTGGCAGGCTTGCAACAACGTGCTGTCGGTAAATAACGCCAGCGCGGTGGCTGACATCACTTTTGCCGCCAGCAGCATGCCTTTATGCGCCAGCGAAGTGCGCCCTTGCGCTACCGCCTGCCAGGTATGCAGCGGTGTGCCCAGCGCGTAGCAGGGGCTGAAACACTGGACAGTCGGCACCAGCCAACTGACATCGCCGACGTCGGTAGACCCTGAAAGCAAGGTTTCGGTCGGCGCATAAGGCGCCACCTGGGTGGTCAACGCACATCCTTTAAGCGAGCGGCTAAACGCTTGACCGTCCGCGCCGCCGGTGCGGGCAATCGTCGTCAGGTTACTGGCGATATCCTCGGAACTCAGTGTCCGCACAATATCGGCAGCGTATGCCTGCTCCTGCTCGCTATACGTCGGTACGCCAAACGCCTGCACAAAGCCGTACATCGCCTGTTCCAGCGTGCGATTAGGGACATAGTTGGAACAGGCTTTATCGAAACGTACCGTCAGGGTGGTATCCGTCATCAGCGCCGCCCCCCGGGCGATATTCACCACTCGCTCATAAATGGCCTGCGCCTGATCGATCTGTGGCGCGCGCACCAGATACAGCACCTCGGCATCCGCCTGCACGACATTGGGCGAATGACCACCGGTGTCAGTCACCGCGTAGTGCAAACGCGCGTCGGGGATGATGTGTTCGCGCAGAAAATTAGCGCCGGTGTTCATCAGCGTCACTGCGTCCAGCGCACTGCGCCCCAGATGTGGGGCCGCTGCGGCATGCGCTGCCACCCCCTTGAAGCGGAAAGCGGCCTGAATATTAGCCAGCGTCGGGGTACAAAACATGCCGCTGAAAGTCTCTGGGTGCCAGGTCAGCGCGGCATCGACATCATCGAATACGCCTTCACGCGCCATGAAGGTTTTCCCGGAACCGCCCTCTTCCCCCGGACAGCCGTAAAAACGAATAGTACCGGCCTGTGGATGCTGCTCCAGCCAGGCTTTTACGGCCAGTACACCGCCCAGACCGGCTGTACCGAGCAGGTTATGCCCGCATCCGTGGCCGTTTCCCCCCGCTTGCAGCGGTGACGGCACATCGCATCCCGCCTGCTGACTCAACCCGGCCAGCGCGTCAAACTCGCCCAGCAGCGCCACCACCGGCTGGCCGCTGCCGAAACTGGCGACAAATGCCGTATCGATACCGGCAATACCGCGCTGTACGCAGAACCCCTCAGCCTCCAGCACACCGGCCAGCCGTTCGGCCGAGTAATGCTCAGCAAACCGGGTTTCCGGATGATCCCAGATGTCATCAGCGAGAGCGGCCAACTGATGTGCGCGGGCAGCCAGCGTATCGTTAACAAATCCGACGATCGTTCGGGTCATGGTGCTTCCCCAAACTCGCCGATATTCAGTGCCAGCAGCGCCAGCGTTTTCACCGCCACCGCCATGACGCTTTCATCAAAATCGAACTTCTCATTGTGATGCCCGGCGCTGAGTGCCGTGCCGAATATCGCGTAAGAGGCCAAACCGCCGTGCGCTTTCACGCGCTCCATGAGATACGTGGCATCTTCAGAACCGGCCGCGCCGTCTTTGCGGTCAATAATATGGGTCAGTTCCCCTACCCGCTCCGCCTGACGATGAATAAACGCCACCCACTCCGGGCTGGGCTGGCTGCACTGTGCCGCCCCCATCAGAGCAATCTCCACCTCCACGCCGTGCATCACCGCCGCCCCTTCGATCACCTTCAGCGCCTGCTGATAGATAAACTCGTTGACCTCGTTAGTGGCACCGCGGGTTTCCACTTTCATCATGGCGTGCGACGCTACGACGTTGCGCCCGGTACCTGCCTGCAATACGCCGACGTTAATGCGTGAACTGCCGCCACTGTGGCGTGGAATGGCATGCAGCCCCAGCGTCGCCTGCGCCGCTGCCAGCAAGGCGTTACGCCCCTCTTCCGGTCGGCCACCAGCGTGGGAAGCCACACCGCGATAGGTCACATCCAGCTTGGTGGTCGCCATGAACGTGTCGTTGCCACACACCAGGTGGCCGTTGGGAATGCCGGTACCGATATGAATGGCGGTAAAATAATCCACGTCATCCACCACGCCAGCTTCCGCCATCGATTTACCACCACGAGTGCCTTCTTCTGCTGGCTGGAAAACCACTTTGATGGTGCCGCTCAACTGATCACGCATCGCCATCAATACCTGCGCCAACCCCAAGCCGATAGTGGTATGGCCGTCATGGCCGCAGGCGTGCATCATGCCGGCATTGCAGGAGGCGAACGCCTCACGAAATGGGCGATGGTCGTCTGCCAGTTGTTCGTTTAGATCGAGCGCATCCATATCAACGCGATAACCGATAACCGGACCGGGGCGTCCGGTATCCAGCGTCGCCACAATGCCGGTGAAGCCGCCAGAAAAATAAGGTAGCCATTGCGGTAATGCCCCCTGTGCCAGCGCACGTTGCTCCTGCGCCTGTAATACCTCGTCCGGCGGCAACCCCATGCGGGCATCGGCGCTGATGACATCACGCCCAAGTTTCAACGCATACCCCATCTGGTGCAGCGCGTCGGCAACCCGTGTCGCCGTACGAAACTCCAGCCAGCCGGATTCCGCATATTTATGCAAATCGCGGCGGGTTTCACGCAGCCACGGGATAAGGTGTTCCACACGTTGTGACAAGTCGGAATAAAGAACGTCTGAGTGCATAAGCCTGTTTTCTCTGATGGTGTCCTAAAAGACAACGCCC
The DNA here is from genome assembly GCF_000406165.1 of Dickeya zeae NCPPB 2538. Classification (NCBI taxonomy): domain Bacteria; kingdom Pseudomonadati; phylum Pseudomonadota; class Gammaproteobacteria; order Enterobacterales; family Pectobacteriaceae; genus Dickeya; species Dickeya zeae. The sequence continues at coordinate 3,935,412 of NZ_CM001977.1, forward strand.
GTGCCACGGGTTGTCACGTAACTGAAAAAAATGTACACAAACCCACCAGTGTGAATAAGATGTCAGGATGTTTGTCGTGATAAACCACAGTTATCACCACAATGGCGATCAGGAAACGAGATGACCCAGAACGTAAAGCTGCATCAGTTGCAATCCTTCGTCGAAGTGGCGCGCCACGGCAGCATTCGGGCCGCCTCCCGCCAGCTCAATCTGTCTCAACCGGCATTGACCAAATCCATTCAGGAACTGGAAGCCTGCCTCGGCGCACGTCTGTTTCTGCGCCATCGTCAGGGCATGGTGCTGACAGAGTGCGGCGAGGCCTATTTCCGACACGCCAGTTTGGTCATGGAAGAGTTGCGCGTGGCGCGTGAAGACATCCAACAACGGCTCGGACAGGCCAGCGGGCGGGTGAATATCGGGGTGGGTGCCAGCATCGCCCATACAGTGATGCCGGAGGTTGTCAGCCGTTTTCACCGGCTGTACCCGCAGGTCAAACTACGGGTCACCGAAGGACAACTGGTGGCGATGATCCACGAGCTGCGGCAAGGCGAATTGGACTTCACCGTGAATACCTATTCCGGCTCTTCCTATGATAACGAACTGTTATATGAAAAATTGATGGAAAAGGAATATTGCGTGGTAGTTCGGCGCGATCACCCGATTCAACAAGCACGATCGTTGGAGGATCTGCTGGATTATGAGTGGACCATGCCCACCCCACGCGGCAGCTATTACAAGCAGTTGTTTGATCTGTTTGCGACGCTCCCCGTGGCGCCCCGAATCAGTGTGACCTGCGAAACCCTGATGTCCAGCGTCAGTCTGGTGGCCAAAACCGACTTTATCAGCATACTGTCGCGTGACATTATCCGCGATCCAATTATTGGTGAACGCCTGCGGGTGCTGGAGCTTGAGCAGCCACTGCCCAAGGCCACCTTCTACCTGATCCAACGTAAAGACACCATGCTCTCGCCAATGGGCACCCAACTCGCCAAACTCTTTCGGCTGTATTGCCAGTAGTGCGCGAAGAATACTGAGGATAACAAAAAAGCGCGGCAACTGACTTGTTGCCGCGCCTGCCTGCGTTATTTATTCACTCGCAGGTCCCTGACGACGCCAGGGTCAGAATGAGGTCCAATCGTCGTTGGTTTTCTCCTGCCGTGAAGCAGGGTTCGCCAGCACCGCCATCTTCCCGGTGGGCCTTTGTTCCCGACGTGCCGTCGATGCGTCCGCCACACCGGGCAGTTTGAACACCGCGACAATTTCGTTCAGGTGGTGTGCCTGCTCTTCCAGTGACGAGGAGGTCGCCGACGACTGTTCAACCAACGCCGCATTCTGCTGCGTTACGCTATCCATTTGCGTGATGGCGGTGCCCACCTGGGAAATCCCTTTGCTCTGCTCGCTGGAAGCCGAGGCAATTTCACCCATGATATCCGTCACGTTGGTGACCGACTTCAGGATGTCGTCCATCGACTTGCTGGCCAGCGACACCTGCTCATAACCGTTTTTGACATTCTCTACCGACTCGTCAATCAGGGTTTTGATTTCTTTCGCCGCCTGCGCACTGCGCTGAGCCAGACTCCTGACCTCGCTCGCTACTACGGCGAACCCTCGCCCGGCTTCACCGGCACGCGCCGCTTCCACCGCCGCGTTCAGCGCCAGGATGTTGGTCTGGAAGGCAATACCGTCGATCACATTGATAATGTCGGCAATTTTCTGCGAGCTATGGGTAATACTTTGCATACTGTGACTGACCGACTGCACTACCTCGCCCCCGTTGTTGGCGGCGGTTGACGCGTCTCTGGCAAGCAGACTGGCCTGTTGCGCGTTATCGGCGTTCTGTTTCACCACCGCGCTCAGTTGCTCCATGCTGGCAGCCGTTTCACTCAGTGCCGCTGCCTGCTCTTCGGTGCGTGAAGACAGGTCGCTGTTACCGGCGGCGATTTCGCTGCTGCCGTGATAAATTTCGCTGGCGCTATGGCGAATATCCGCCACCGTTTTTATCCAGTTCTGCTGCATGGAATTAACGAACGGGATGAGTTGCCCCACTTCGTTACGCCCTATGTCGTCAATCGTGGTATCAAGTTGCCCATTCGACAAAATTTGCAAATGCGCTTTCACCTGCTCCAGCGGGCGTCCCATCTGAACCGCGAGATAACGGTTGGTAAATACCACCATGCCTAACCCAATAATCATGGCGACGATCAGCGCCACTTTGCTCCAGTACACCCAGGCAGCAATGCGCTCCTGCGCTTCGGTTTTCAGATTGTTAATAATCTGGTTGTAGTGGCTGATGGCGGTGGTGAATTTCATCCGCAACGGGTTGTATTTCTCCGTAACGAGTTTCACATAGGCATCATGATTACCTTGTCTGGCGGCGTCCAACATCGGCACAACCGCTTCGCTAAACAGCTGATAGGAACTATTGTAAATATCATCAATAGATGTGCTGCTGATATTGGCGTGATCCGTTACCTTGAACTGCGCCAGGCCATTTTTCAGGAATTCCACATCTGCGGCAGCGTCATTCAGTAAATTTCGTCCACGATCGCTGCTATTTCCTGCCGCTATCGCTTCATCCATCGATAATTTAACTTTGTAGTAACGATCACTGGCACCATTGATAATATCACCATTCGTTTGCTGTACATTCGTCAGGCTAATCTCATCCGTCAGATTATTTAACGAATAGAGGGAGAAAATACCCACCCCGCCCCACAACAAGGTAAATATGGCCAGAATGGCCAACATCATAATTTTAATCCTGATGTTACGAATTAGACTCATTTAACACCTCTAAAATAAAAATGCATTTCACTTTCTCGTATAGACTTGTATTAGGTATAAACCCGTTTAACTAACATACTTTTTTTATAGCCTTCATACTTCAGGCTATAGATGTACTGGCTGCATGACACAGCCCTTCAGCACTGAGCTCCGAATTATTTGGTCAATACCCTGTCATCCCTGAAATAACCCGGGCCTCAGAAAATATGCTGTTAATTTGAACAATATAACCTCGCTTATCACATGATGGCTCATGAAATAAGTAGAGAACTCACCTGAAACCTAACACTCACCGGGGATACGGCAGGAATAATGTACAGCATGAAACCTATATCGGCTTAACATTCTTTTTCTTTACTCAACCACATCAAAATAATAAAAAATTATATTAAAAAAGCCAAAAAGGCATGACAATAAAGAAAAATACGATATTAGATTATCACACCTTGGTTATTATGGAATTCAAAATATCTTTCAAGCATTTCGCTGAATAATTCATGATGCGAAAAAACAGGTTATGAATTGATTAAAAATAAAAATACAGAGCGTATTTTTTGTGAGGGAAATGATATTTTTTCAGGATAACTCTCCCATTAATTACACGATTTTGTGATGAAAGACGATGCGTTTTACCAACCATTTCCACGTTGATTAACGCGATAAAATGACTTTTTCCCGGATTAGACCGCGCAAAGACATAAGAGAAAGGAAAGAATGGATGACAGGGTGCAGATCGATTGTCACATCATCGTGCCTGAGCGGCCATACGACAACACGTTACCCATTTTTTGATGAAACCGCGGCCTGAAGACCGACAACATTACATAAACATTACTTAAGACACATCACTCCACCGCGTTTATTGATATCATCCCTGAAACGCAATACGCACACCAACAAGGAGAAATTGATCGATAAAGGAGATCGATGTGAGAGTCACGCCACGACAGACAAAGGGTTGAGTTATCAGCTTGCTGAGTGTGAATCATTGCGAGACTCAGCCTGACCTACATCAACAACCATTCGCGATAAAACTATTAGTCTGTTCCCGCAATCGGGCCGGTGTACCGTCTGATGATAAACACAGCATATACCCTCAATATTCGGGTTTCAGGGCAACAACCTGCAACGTGAAGTCTAACGGGTATACAGTTGCCTTACTGATATTGGCTGATGTCTGCAAGACTGGTGGCATCAATAGCGGCAGGTAGGGAAAATCAATACTTCAAAGGAGATGGGGATGTTAGAAAAAATCAAAATAAGAAATGGGCTCTACTGCGTACTCGCTGTATTCGCACTATTGCTACTGTCTATTTGTACTTTTAGCTTGTATTCCTCCATACAAAGCAACAAGTCTATCCGCAACGTCAACGGGATTGAGGGCGAGCAGCTCGTTCCCCTTTATTCGGCCTATTCAGAAATGCTCAATGCCAGACTGGCCGGTTTTAACATCGCGCTGGCGATTGTAGACAAAAAAGATGACGCGACAATTCGGGCTGGTCTGGAGCGACTGAACGGTTACATCGCCTCCGCCAACAGCACCATGGCGGCACTGCGTCGTATCCCGGCACAAACGCCGCAAGGCCAGGCGCTTCGCAATGATCTAGAAGATACCTTCAATGATTATATGAACAACTCCGTCGCCCCCATGCTCACGGTACTGCGAGAACGAAATCTCGATAGCTTCTATTCCAAACTGGCACCCAGCGCACTGGAAAAAGGCGCGGTGTTCCGTCAGAAGCTGGAGCAGTTTGTGACGTTAGCCAAAGGGGTTGGTAATGAGGAGATCACACAGGCGGATAACTTCTATCAACACACACTAACAATCCTTATTGCCACGCTGATAGTCGCGCTGATCCTAAGCCTGATCACCCTGAAGTTCATCCGTAACGTGGTGTTGCACCCGATGCAGAAGGTCAGAACCTATTTCGGCATGATGGAGCAAGGTGTGCTGACACTGGATATTCCGCCACAGCACAATACCGAGATGGGGAGCCTGATGCTGTCACTGAAAGACATGCAGCAGGCATTTCGCAAAATCGTGTTGGATGTCAGGGAGTCGGCCAGTTCTGTCGCCGCAGGCGCAGAACAGATTTCCGCCGCCAACCGGGATTTCGCCGCCCGAACCGAAGCGCAAGCCTCCTCCGTTGAGCAAACGGCGGCCAGCATGGAGCAAATCACCGCCTCCGTGCAGGAAAATACCGCCAACACGGGTAAAGCGATGACGCTGACCAATTCCGTTGCGGCGCTGGCGGAAAAGAACGCCAGTAACTTTAGCCAGATGATCGAGCGTATTCAGCATATTTCCGATAGTTCGAACAAAATCAACGATATCATCAGCATCATGGACGGCATCGCCTTCCAGACCAACATTCTGGCGCTAAACGCCGCGGTGGAAGCCGCTCGTGCGGGTGAAGCGGGTAAAGGCTTTGCGGTGGTGGCTTCGGAAGTGCGCAGTCTGGCGCAGCGAAGCGCCGGTTCGGCACGAGAAATCAAAGAGTTGATCGAAAAAACCGCAGATGAGATCGCTCAGGGAGAAAAAGTGGCGTCACACTCCACACAGGATATGGCGCGACTGATGGATGAGATTAAACGTGTAAACGAATTTATGTCGGATATTTCTATCGCCTCGTCTGAACAGGCTAAAGGCATCGAACAGGTTAACCTCGCCATCACGCAGCTTGAGCAAGCCTCTCAGCAAAACGCGGCGCTGGTCGAAGAATCTGCCTCCGCCAGCTCTTCGCTACACGAACAGGCCAGACATCTGGACGACACCATGACCTTCTTCAATCTGGACGATAACAGCCCGATGGCGCTCGCCGCGCCACGTTAAGGCATCAGGTCACCGGTAAACGCCCTTTCCCAGCCCGCCGCCTCTGGCGGGCTGATTCTCCGCCACACGACGCTAGTGGAAACGGATGCTCACTGCAATCAGCGCACTTGTTACACCCGACCAGCGATCTTTTACATCCCGCAGTAATACGATGAGAGTGTCCCGCAATCCTATGCAGCACCGTCCCGCGTGATTGACGCAGGCGGGCTAACCTGTCTTCGGAGGTATGATGCTACCCAACCGCATTCGCGCCGTCTCTCTGCCAGCTCGCACGGGGTTATCCTGCCTGTGTTTTTTAGGTGTGTTGCTGCTGGCAGGATGTTCACACATGGAGCCCGACACCACCTCCGTGCCTTATCGTTCAGTGCCCTATGGCAAGTGCGATAACGTCGGGACTTACCACCTGTACTTCGACCGATTCGACGAAACCGCGCAGCAGCTTGCCCATGCCACCGGCTGCGTTGTGATTACCGATACCAGCAAAACCGGCGCAATACGGCCTCATCCGGTGGTCGGCACCCTGACTATCCGTCAGGCGGTGCAGATGGCAATGACGGGGACGGCACTTCGGATAACACATCAGGATGGGAATAGCATCACGGTAGTGTGAGCAAAAGCCAAAGAGCACGTTCAGACGCGGGCATAGCAACTGCCAGCATTCAGGAGGCTGATATATCTGGTGTCTGGTGCCTGCATCACAGGCACCAGCGTTATCAGAAGACCATCAGAATGATGCTTGCATAGGATGGATTAGAATGACTGTAATGCACTTATCTTACCCTGCTGCCAGTTGGTCTCAGACTGGCGTAACGCCTGACTGATATCTGCCAACCGGTTGGACGGCAGCGTTTTCGGCAGCAAATCCAGCCCCACGGTTGAGAGAATTTGACCATAGCTATTACGCAATTCTGCGTAAGCCAAATCCTGACGCAGGTTGGCGTTCAGGGCATTGAGTTCCCCCTGAATCAGTTGCAGCTCGCCGATACTGTTCGCCTTGTAACGGTTTCTGAGTTGCTCGGCAATCTGACCATCAAGATCGCGCAGTTCAACACTGGTTTTATACTGGCGTACCGCTTCATTGAAGTTAGCCCGGGCAATGTACAACTGTGCCATGATAGCCAGCGACATGGCCTGACGCTGCACTTCCGACACGCTTTCATTCGCCTGTGCCGTTTTATACGCCGCTGGGCCTGACAGCAGATTAAACAGGTTCCAGGTCACCTTCACACCCACGTCCGCCCAGCTTTGGTTCACCATAAAAGAGTTGCTGTCGTAGTGACCACCAGCGCTCACCTCCAGCCCCGGCAGCATACGCAGCAACGACTTGCGGGTTTCAGCGGCATGAATACGCACCTGATAATCCTGCTCTTTCAGTTCCGGGCGGCTCAGCAGCGCCGTCTGCTCCAGGGTATTGAAATCGACATTCAGCTGCGGCACCGGCATCTCGTGACTATCCGGCAGAGCCAGCGTATACGGGGCGTCCAGCGGCAGGTTCATCAATGTCGCCAGTTCGGTCTTCGCCAGCGACAACGCCCGGCGTTGTTCTTCCAGTTGGCGCACAGCATCAATCAACGCACGGCGATAACTGAGCGCTTCAACCGGGTCGCCCACTTGCTGCGTACTCATGTGTTCGCTGGCTTCACGCGCCTGATTCACCCTATCGATCAGGCTGTCGATACGGCCTAGCAGCCGCTCAGCCGCTACCGCACGCCAGTACGCGGAACGCACATCCTGAATGATGGTGTGGACGACCTTGCGTTTGCGTTCATCGGCAATCCAGCGCTGATCCGCTCTCTGTTTGGCGTTGACATAACTGACACCAAAATCCAGCACGTTCCAGACCATCGTCAGGTCGGCCACATCGCGGTTTTGGTCAAGCGAAGTGGAAGGCTCCAGTGATTGCCGCCCGGTTTGAATACTGCGGCTGCTGGATGCGCTGGTGTTGCTGCGACCAACATAGCCTGCCGACATCGCCATCTGCGGCAACATGTCATAGCGCGCCAGCTCCAGTTGCTGTTGCGATAACGCCTGCTCCATCACTTTCAGCCGGGCTTCCAGGTTATATTTAAGCGCTCTGGCCATCGCATCGTACAGTGTGATCGGTGCCGTGACCGGCTCCTGTTTACTGAACATCGCGACCTTATCCTGCCGAATACGCTGCTCGCCCTGCTCCTTCGAAATGGGCTGGCTGGTAACGGCACAACCGCTCATTGCCACCACGATGAGGCTAAGACTGAAAAGTTTGCGACCCTTTAACACGATTCCACTCCTGACCCTTGTTGTTATTGTCATAAACACCTTCCCCGAGGTCACCGTTACCCTTGTTGTTGTTCGTAGGTGATTTGGCCGATATCGAGCAATGCCTGCTCAATCGCCGCCAGCCGCTGCTGCGTATCGTTCCCAATGTGTTGTAACTGCTGTTCCAGACCGGGAGCAAACTGCAGCGCGATACCGCCTGACGGCGTCGTCAACCGACCGGTATTGGCGCTGTTGGTATTGATGTCGCGCCAGCTACCACCGGAGAACACCGCCATCGGCGACAGAGAAGGCAAACTCATGCCAGAGAACACCCCCGCCAGCGAAGAACTCCCCCCCAGCGCGCCACCGGTATTGAAACTGGGGAATGACCCTAGCGAACTTTCAAACAGACTGGCACTGCTGGAAACGGCACCCTGAACAAACGCACTGGCTATCTGGCTGGCCGGTACATTACTGACTTGAGGCGCGCGTTGGGCAGACTGAAAGATGGTTGACGCCGCGGTAGCGTTATCCGCCGTGGCCGTGCTACCCGCATTCAGCGCACCGAGCGATGTCGGGCCGAACAGCGCACCTAGCGTGATCGGTGCCGCTGGTGCCACCGTCACCACGGGCACGGGCGTAGCCGTTGGCGGCACACTCGTGCCGCCATTGATTCTGAATTCCGGATCGCCGTTATCCACAGTGCTGCCGGTAACGACCAGCCCGAACGTGGTGCTGACCGACGCGTTGCTGCCGTCGGTTGCTGTCACCCGAATGGTCAGATTGCCCACATCGCCATTGCCCGGCGTACCGGAGAAGGTTCGGGTGGCCGGGTTGAAGCTCAGCCAGCCCGGCAGTGCCGAGCCGTCCGCCTGTGTCGCACTCAGTGTCAGCGTGTCGCCGGTATCCGGGTCGGTAAAGACCCCTGCTGGGACAGTAAAGCTGAAACCGCCATTTTGTGCCGCCGTTTGGCCACCCAATGAGCCGGATACCACCGGTGCATCATTCACGTTGGTGACGACCAGCCCGAAAGTGGTGTTGACCGAGGCGTTGCTGCCGTCGGTTGC